>JALWNR010000209.1:4650-5804 GCA_027083715.1 Bacteroidales bacterium | reverse complement strand
AATTTCAAGCGACACCCAACCTTTAGCCTCATGAGCCGAAGGCGAATAAATTTGAGTGCGTTTGTTTTGTGATAAAACTCACTTAATGTATTGATAGTAAATGCATTGTAATGTAACTATAACAAAAGCGGTGAATTTTGCGGGTTAGTGTTTTAATGAAGCATACAATAAAAAAGCCTGTATTTAAAACAAATGCAGGCTTTCAAATTTATTATTATTTGCTTGTTAAAATTCTTCAATATGTATTTGTCCCGGAGATTTACGTTTATGTTCAGTAAATCCTTCTTTTTCAAGCTCTTCTTTCATACCTTTTACCATAACTGGGTTTCCACAAAGAAAAACATGAGTATTTTCAGGTGCCGGTTTAAATCCCCATTTTTTTTCTACCACACCGTCTTGCCAGATGGCTTCAATAAAACGTGTATCACCCGACCATCCTGCCGGTTCTTTATCCGGTTCGGTAATTGTAGGATAATAACTAAAGTTTTGAAACATAGTTTCAAGTAGTGTTAATTCAGATGAATACCCTAAGTCCCAGCTGTTTGCAGCTCCGTGTATTACTATCATTTTTCCGGTACGCACCAATGCGTTTGAACGCAACATACTCATATAGGGGGCAACTCCGGTTCCTGTAGCAATCAAAATCACATTTTGTTTATTTTCAATTTCTGATAGAGTAAACATTCCTACAGCCTTTTTTCCTAACCATACTTTATCGCCAATATTCAGAGCAAAAATACGAGGTGTTAATGAGCCGGAATGTACCAAAGTAATATAAAATTCAATATAATCTACTGTTGATGATGAAGCAATGGAGTAGGCTCTTTTTATTAACTTATCAGGATCTTCATGCTTTGTGTGTTCTTCTGTTGCCTCTGGACATCGTGGTGCTGATGCTGGCAAACCTAGTGCAACAAATTGCCCCGACTCAAAAGGTGGAAGTTCCCAGCCAATCGGTTTAATTCTGATAATTTTCATGATTGGCGAAACCTGTATTACCTGTGTTACTACACTGTTTAACTCTACCATATTCTAATTCTTTGATTAATTAATATTTACCTTTGATATTTTTTGCAAAAATACCTATTTTTTTTGTTTTTATTATAATTTAAGAATATTTAACTAAAAAATTTGCAGAAGACTTTGATAATGAA
>JALWNR010000209.1:0-4640 GCA_027083715.1 Bacteroidales bacterium | reverse complement strand
GAACATATGTTCGTTATATTTGTAGAGAATTCTAAAATTGAAATGAACATATGGAGAAATTTAGTATTGCTATACCTACAAATGATGAGCAAACATTGGCTGAAAGAACAGGTAGAGCCAAAGGTTTTTTAATTTATGAAATTGAAAATAAATTAGCAAAAAAACTTGAGTTTAGATTAAACCCACACAAACATCATGATCATGATGAGGAACACGAGCATGGTGAACACACGCATGCAGATGTAATGAGGGTATTGAGCGACTGTACTTATATTCTGGTTAATAAAGTTGGAAAACATTTTGTACAAGATTTAAAACATGCTAATATAAAGATTTATAAAGCCAAAGAAAACAATATTGAAAAGGCTGTAAATGAATTTTTAAATCATATAGTTTGATTAATTAATTAGCATAGAAAAGTTACAACTAAATTAAGTTAATTATGCCAAACAGAGATGGAACCGGACCTCATGGAAAAGGTCCACGCACTGGACGAGGCAATGGTCCTTGTCGGGAAAAACAATCCGATCGTGATAGCCAATTTGGCAGCGGTCGGGGATATGGAAGACATCGCCACGGAAGAGGAAGTGCCTATGGTCGCGGTTTAGGTCGTGGCAGAGATTAAAAAAAACGAGCGCTTGTTAAAAATCAAGTGCTCGTTTTTTTTATATTCTTGTAAATTTTATTTGCAGTGCTTTTTTAAGCTTTTTTCTGCATCTTTATTTTCGTATTCTTTTGCTATTTTCCAATCATCGCAAGCTTCTTTCTTTTTGCCGGCTTTATATTTTGCATTTCCACGCTCAAAATATGCATCTTTATATTTAGGATTGATTTCTAAAAGTTTATCAAAATCGGCTATTGCTTCTTGATATTTTTTTAATGCAAAATGAGTTTTTCCTTGATAAAATAATGCTTCATCAAAAGGATATACATCAGTTACTTTTTTAAAGTCGGTCAAAGCAGTTTTGTAGTTTTTTTGTTCATAATATATTAATCCTCGCAAATAATTTCCTTCGGGATTATTCTGCTCAATTGCTTTATTAGCGTCTGCCAATGCTCCTTGATAGTCTCCGGCAAGTTTTTTTGCGTATCCGCGTTTAGTTATGTAGCGTACATTTCCGGGTTCATTTTTCAATAGTGTATTAAAATCATCAATAGCTTTTGAATAGTTTTTTATTTCCATGTAGGCATAAGCTCTATATAAATAAACTTCATTTTTATCTTCGGGATTTAAGTTCAACGCTTTTGTATAATCTTTTACAGATGCCTCATAATCTCCGCTTTGATATTCGCACGAAGCTTTTAATATATATGCATATGCATCATCCGGTACCAGTTTAATATATTTTGATATGTCAACAATTGCATCTTCATATTTTTGGATATATTCTTCTGCCATTGCTTTTTCGTAATACGAAGCAGTATCGGCAGGGTTTAGTTTAACAGCTATTGCAAAATCATTTATTGCCGCTGCTCTTTCGCCTGTATTTACTTTGGCATATCCGCGTAAGTAGTAAATTTTTGCATTGTCAGGACTTAATTCAACGGCTTTATCATATTCTGGAATTGCTTTATCAAATTCCCATTGTTTGGCATAAGAATTTCCTTTGTTAATGTAATCTTCTGCCGTTTGTCCGAGAACTAAAATTGAGTGAATTAAAAGTGTAGTGATTAAAATTATTTTTTTCATTGATAAAAATTTTAAGGTGTAAAATTGATTTTGTTTATAGAATTGCCGAAAGTATAAAAAGCAATTTATCTGCAAAAAAAATTACACCAAATAGAAAATTTTATCGATAAAAAAGAGAAGTATCTTGATGATTATGATAAACCATTCAGCTTAAAACAGTCAACATAATCTCTATCGTCATTTTGTATATGATCCAACACCCAACCGTTCAGGTAAACAACCAAGGCATAAACAGCTTTATACTCACCGTTTTCAATCATTTGTTGATATTCTTTGATTTTATTAATAAATTGCTCATGGCTGTATTTATGAGCTTCGTAATTGCTACATTTAAAATCTTCGAGGTATTTTTCTTCAAAGCCAAAATGATAATCCGTATAATCCAGTAATTTTAATATATTTTCGTTGATTTCGTTAATTGAGGCTTCATTTTTAAACGAAAGGTATAAAATATTGATAAAATCAATCCATTTTTTGTGTTGTTGATCAATAATATTAAGGTCGATAGAATAATTTTCGTTCCATTTAATAAGTTCTGTTCTTTTTTCCAGATCTTTGGGCACCTCCATATTATTCTCTTTGATAAAGTTTTCTAATGCATTAATTTTGGTTGTGAAATCAAACTCCATGTAGGTTAATTTTTCTTTTACACTTTCCAGTTCTGCTTCCAAATTTATCAACTTACCAATATTTCGAACAAACATTACGATTCTTCGTGTCCCTTTAAAATTTATTTCAGACATAGACATTTTTACCGGAACTTCTTTTCCTTCTTTATCGGTAATTATAGCATCAATAATCGAATTTATCAAATCATTTCTTCCTGTTTTAAAGTATAAAGAAATACGATCTTCAAAATCTCTTGCCATTTTATCTGAAGTCAGTTCATACATATTTCTTCCAAGTACTTCTGATTTGGTATATCCCCAAAGTTTTTCTGCTGCTGGATTAAACATAATAATTTTACGAGCCTCATCAAATTGAACAATCGGATCAATATTCCATTCAAAAGAACGTTCAAATTGCATACTAATAACATCCAATTCTTCTGATTTTCTATTAAGCACTTTAGTAAGTTCTTGAATTTTTGCACGCTGGCGCTTATCTCTGTCAATAAAGTTAATACGCATGGTCTCAAGTTCCTCCACTTCACTTTTTAATTCTGCTTCACGCGATAAGACCTGTTCTAACTGACGTTTAACTTCTTCAATTTGCTGACGCATTTGAGCTTCTTGCTCTTGCATTTCTTGCTCTGAAATTTTTGATTGTTCCAGTAGTTCGGCTGTTCGGGTATTAATTTTGGCAGTCGATAAGGTAGATGCTATACTTTCTCCAATCTTCTCAACCAACTCAATTTCATAGGGTTTAAACTCATTAAACGATGCAATTTCAATCACTCCAAGTACCTGATTTTCTAATTTTAAAGGTACAATTAATAAACTTTTAGGATTGGCTCCTCCCAAACCCGATTCTATTTCAATATATTCTTCGGGTAATTCGGTGAGATAAATCGTATATTTTTCTACAGCAACGCCTCCAACCAAACCTTCGCCCAAATTAACTCTTTTATAAATAAATTTTTCACGATTATAGGCATATGCAGCTATCAATTCCAAATAAACATCATTTTCATCCGCATCGTTTAAAATAAAAATACCTCCTTGATTTGCGTTTAGATATTTAATTAAGCTACTGATAATATCTTTTGATAATAGTTTAATATTTTCTGTATGACGACGCAATATTTCACCAAATTGTGCCAATCCTTCTGTTGTCCATCTTCGTTGTTGGTCTTCCAGTTTTCTTTTTTCTTCTTCTTCACGAGCATGCTGTAGGCTTTTGTGCATATTCAAAAGAGCATTACCCAAAACATCTTGATCACTCAAAGGTTTATAATCGTCTGAGTAGTTTTCTTTTCCCATTTCTATGGCAAAAAGTGATGTTCTTTGTAAACCGTCCACTAATTTATTTAATGCCAGAGCCATTGAGCCTATCTCATCTTGCTGATTAAAATGTAAATGTTCTGGTAAAGCACCTTCGGAGAGCTTTGAAACCATTTGCTCTAACTTTTTTAAAGGAATAGAAACAGTTTGTCCAAAATTATAAAGAATTAAAGCAACTGCTAAAATTATTAGCAGAGCAAACAGGCTATTATATACCTTGATTTTTTTTGATTGATAAGCCAAATCAATCATAGCTTCTGAAGCAACTTCTCCTGAAATTTTATCAATTTCATCCAGTTTTTTAATGACTTCTTCTAAATTTTGTTTATAGAAATAGTAAATTTTTGTTAATTGTGCCTCTCTTGTAGAAGCTGTGATACCAATAAACTCTACTGCTGTAATTGCTTCGATTGAGTCATTTTGCAAACTATCACTTGTTTGTTTTGTTATATCTATAAACTGATTTTCACCAAACAAATTCCCTTTTTCAAGCAGATCTTTTTTTATTTTCTCCGTATTTTCAAAATAAGGATGCAATACATTCTTAAATAATGATTTTGTCTCATCTAAATAATTAAGAATTTTAATTCTTGACATATCCATTTTATCGGGAAACAAAACTTGTACTTGCTTGTTTAAACTATCATACAAAACCTCAGTTTCTCTAATCGTTTTAAGGTGAGCATTTACAATTTCATTTATTGCAGGAGGATTTTCTGTTTGTATTATTTCAAGTAAACGCTGTAAATCATAAATATTAATGAGTCTTAGTTTCCGCACACTAATTCTTGTATGTTGTGCATTTTTTATCTGTTCAAGATTTCGGTCAATTTTTTCCAGCGTTGAAAATTGCCAAAATAGGGTACTCATGAAAATTATTATCACCAATAAAAACCCTAAAAATAATTTTATTTTGATATTGAGATTGTTAAAAAAATTCATTTTTGCTTCCCTTGTATCTTTTTTGAATTGTAAAATAAAAGGCTAAATTTACAATAAAATGGATA
>JALWNR010000208.1 GCA_027083715.1 Bacteroidales bacterium | reverse complement strand
CTATTTAGGTTTAAATATCAGAGCATCTCTTTACGAGAAGCATCCAACCGGATAAAGATGAAAAGCAAAATAGTAAATGCCCATAAAGAAGATCCGCCATAGCTAAAAAACGGCAAAGGAATACCAATTACCGGTGCCAATCCAATGGTCATACCTATATTAATTACCACATGAAAAAATAATATTGCAGCTACACTGTACCCATAAAATCTACCAAAGGATGATTTTTGTCTTTCAGCAAGAATTATCAACCGCAAAAGAAGAAACATAAAAAGCGCAATAACTACTGTTGTTCCAATAAAACCCCACTCCTCTCCTACCGTACAAAATATAAAGTCAGTATCTTGTTCCGGCACAAAATCATATTTTGTTTGCGTACCTTGCAAAAAACCTTTACCAAAAACACCCCCTGAACCAATAGCAATTTCAGATTGTTTTACATTGTAACCCACTCCGGCAGGATCTTGTTCTAAACCCAAGAGGACATTAATACGGGTACGCTGATGTTTTTCTAAAACATGGTTGAAAATATAATCAACAGAAAAAGTAAAAAGCATAGTAGTAATCAAAACAACAGAAATCAAACCAAAAGACCTTATTTTTGATTTGTAGGCAGGGAAAATAAACAAAATTATTGATGCAATAGTACTCAACAATACGATATACAAATAGTCTAATTGAATTGTGTATTTATTAATTACATAAAAAATTGTGCTAACAATTAGATAAATCACAAGAGCAAATAATGCGAATGCTCTATTTTTTTCAATAAGGTAAAAAACCAATAATCCCAATAGCGGCAAAATCAGTAAAACATAGAAAATATCGACCAATAAAACAGAAATAAATAACGCAATCAGCAATAATCCTACAACAATCATCCAGTTTGGAAGCCCTGCACGATACAAAACAATAATAAAACTGGCATAAACCAAAGCAGACCCTGTATCGTTTTGAAGTATAATCAGAGCAGCCGGTAAAAAGATAATCAATCCGGCTCTTGCCAGATCTTTTAGCTTATTAATGTTAGTACCATAAGTGCTTAAAAATTTAGCTAAAGCTAAAGCTGTACCTAATTTAGCAAATTCTGCCGGTTGAAAACGAAAGGGTCCAATATCAAACCACGACCTAGCTCCATGTATTTTGGTTCCAAAAAGCAAAACAGCAATTAGTAATAAAATAACAATTAAATAAAATAAATAAGCAAAATATTCATAAAATTTACCTTCAATTAGGAAAATAGTAATTATAAAAATCATTGCTACACTTATCCATATCAATTGTTTACCATATCGTTGAGTAATATCAAAAATATTCCCGTGTTCTTCATTGTAAACAGCTGCATAGATATTAAACCAGCCTAGAATAACCAATGTAAAATATACCAACACGGTAATCCAATCAATATTGCCTAATGTGTTTGAAGTTCTTCTCACTCTACTGTTTTTTCTTTGCTATGAATAAAATCCGCATTTAAAATTTTTTCTTCCATATAGGGTCTGCTGGTAGAATCAGTTAAGTATTTTTCAATCATTAAACTGGCAATTGGTGCCGCCCAAGTTCCACCATATCCTGCATTTTCAACATATACCGAAATGGCTATCTTAGGATTTTCTTTCGGAGCAAAAGCAATAAATATAGAATGATCTTCTCCGTGAGGATTTTGGGCAGTTCCTGTTTTTCCGCAAATAGTTATGTTAGGCAAATAAGCACGGGTTGCAGTGCCCGATTTTACTACCAACTCCATCCCCTCTATTACCGGAGGGAAATAGGCAGAATCAATTCCAACATAATTTTTTACATAAAAACGCGCATCAATACTGTCTTTACTTTCTATGCCTTTAACAATATGGGGGATGTAATAGTATCCTTTATTAGCAATAGCAGCAGTAACATTAGCCATTTGCAAAGGAGTAATTCCTAATTCACCTTGTCCGATTGCCATAGAAACAAGCCTTAAAGGTTTCCATGCTCTACCCTTGAAAAGTTTATTATAGTGCTCTTTTGTGTAAAGTATTCCCTTTTGTTCATAAGATAAATCAGTATTTAATTTGCGTCCGATACCAAATTTCAATAAATAATTGCGCCAACTATCAAAAGCGATGCTTACCGAATCATAATTTTTGTTGTTCATCAGGCGCATAAAAACCTGCGAATAATAAGCATTACAAGAGCCCTGTATTGAATGTAAAAATGTTACGGCACTCCCATGATGGCAATACTGATGAAAGTTACCAACTCTAAAACCACCATTACAAGGCAATACGGTTCGCGTAGTAATAACCTTTTCTTGTAAACCTATTAATGCATTAACCGTTTTAAAGGTTGAACCCGGAGGATAAATTGCACTTATTGCTCTATTGTATAGAGGTTGGTTTTTGTCATTTTTTAACATTTTGTAATTTTTTGCCCTATTACGTCCTACCAGTAAATTAGGATCATAAGTAGGCGAAGAAACTAAAGCCAGTATTTCACCCGTACCGGGGTCAATAGCTACTAAGCTCCCCTTTTTATTCTTCAAGAGTAATTCTCCATATGCTTGTAATTCAGCATCTAATGTTGTAGTAATATTTTTACCGGCAATAGCAATAGAATCGTATTCTCCATTTTTATAACTGCCTTTAATACGATTATGTACATCCACAGTAAATATTTTCACGCCCTTTTTTCCTCGAAACTCCTTTTCATAGGAACGCTCAATACCACTAATGCCTATATAGTCGCCTGATTGATAATAACTATCCTTTTCAATATCTTTTTTATTCACCTCGCCAACATAGCCTAAAACAGCAGCTGCAACAGGTTTTGCATAAGCACGAATCGTTCTGGGTTGTGTATAAAAACCTCTAAATTTAAAAAGTTTTTCCTCAAGCAAAGAGTATCGTTCAAAAGATAAGAGCGAAATGATAATTTTAGGTCTGAACCATGAGCTGCTTCGCTTCAATTCTTTAAATTTTTTAACAAATTCAGTTCTGTCTTCACCAACAATATAACAAAATTCAGTGGTATCAAAGGCTTGCACTTCTCGAAAAATAGCAACAACATCAAAAACCGGCTTGTTATAGGCAAGCAGTTCTCCGTTCCTATCAAAAATTAAGCCCCTTGAAGGGTATTGAATAATATGTCGGGTTGCATTATTTTCAGCAGAACGTTTATAATGATTATCAGGAACTTGTAAATAAAACAAACGGCCAATATAAATAAGCAATATAAGGACAATAAATCCTGATATAATCACTTTTCTATTTGCAAATTTGTTTTCCACACTTTTATTTTCTAAAAATAGTATATTGACTAATTACAATCAACATCATTGATATCAGACTTGCAATAAATACTTTATATAGGAGTACCCAAAAATTATCAAAGCCAAAAGACTCAAGAAGATAATAGCCGATTTGATGAATAAGCACGAGGCTAATTGAATATTTTAAAAACCATTTTAACCCTTGATAATAAACACGCGGGAAAGTACCTGTTTCATATCCGGTACGAGGAGATAAATAATTTAATATTCCGGGTCGGATAAAAGCAATAAGCACACTTGCCGCAGCATTTAAGCCAAGGGTATTTGAAAAAATATCAATTGAAAGACCTATAAAAAAAGCCAATATCAAAACAATCCAGTTAGGTGTTTCAAAAGGAAGCAGTATTATATAAAGTATATAAACAACAGGAACAACTCCATATGATGTAAGATGAATATTATTAAAAATAAATACCTGTATTAATACAAGTATTAAAAAACGACCAATATTACGGGCAAAAATATTAATACTCATTATCTACTGACTTTTCTAATAACAATAATTCATCGCGCATTGTATTGTCAATCACATATACATAATAAAGGCTTTTAAAATCTGTAGAAAGTTTAACATCAATTTCATAGAAATTATTACTTTCATTGGTTCTATAATCGTTAATGGTTCCTATTGCAATTCCTGCCGGAAAAATTGCAGAAAAGCCACTGGTAACAATACTGTCTCCTTTGTCTATTTTTACATGATTAGGAACCTCTGCCAAACTGGCAAAACGATAATCATTTTTTGTCCAGTACAGCGAACCAAAATGATTACTGTTTTTTATCTTTGCACTCAATCCAAAACGGCTGTTCAATAATGAAACAACCAAGGCGTAATGATCAGATGCAGCAACAACCACACCAACAACACCTTGCGGTCCGACTACTCCACAATCTATCTTAACACCATCGGCTTTACCTTTATCAATAGTAATAAAGTTTTGTGCCTTATAGATAGAGTTATTTATAACAGTTGCACTTAAATAACTATATTTTACCGAATCAATAAGCAAGCTATCCCTATCGTCAAATTTTGATAAAGATTGTAATTTATTCAAACGGTTTCTTAAAGCCAGATTTTCTTTAAGTAATAATTCATTTTCCTGTGCTAATGTAAAATAAGCAAGCCAAGTATTGATTTTTTTATTGAAATAACCGCTAATAGAGTTTGCCGAACTGAAAACAACTTTCTTTTTTTCCAAGTCATCTGAAACTACCATATTAATGGATATTATTTCCAGAATCAGAAACATAATAACCAGATGAAAGCGGATAATTACATTAATTAGTGTTTTCATTAACCAGCTTATTTAGCGCATCAGGAATTCAAATTTATCAACATTTTTCAATGCAATTCCTGTACCACGAGCAACGGCATGCAACGGATCTTCTGCGATATGAACTTTAATATTGGTTTTTTCCGATAATCTTTTATCAAGTCCGCGTAGTAAAGCTCCTCCTCCTGCCAGATAAATACCTTTTTTAAAGATATCTGCGTATAATTCGGGGGGTGTTTCTTCTAAAACTCCTAAAATAGCCGTTTCAATTTTAGCGATTGATTTATCCAAACAATGTGCAATTTCCTGATAAGAAACCGGTATTTCAACCGGCAATGCAGTCATTTGGTGTGGACCCCGTACCATATAATCAGCCGGCGGATCTTCAATATCAGGAATTGCAGCTCCCACATTGATTTTAATGGCTTCGGCAGTTCGTTCTCCCACTTTCAAATTGTGTTGATGACGCATATATTCCTGAATTTCACGCGTAAAATCATCACCTGCTGTACGAATGGATTTGTTGGCAACAATTCCTCCCAATGAAATAACTGCTATTTCACTGGTTCCACCACCAATATCAATTACCATACTTCCTTCCGGAGCTTCAACGTCCAAACCAATCCCTAAAGCTGCCGCCATTGGTTCATGAATAAGAAATACCTCACGTGCACCGGCATGTTCTGCAGAGTCTCGTACAGCTCTAATTTCAACCTCTGTACTACCGGAAGGGATACAAATTACCATTTTCAATGTGGTAGTAAACATATTGTTTTTTGAACTAGCCATTTTAATCAGTTCGCGAATCATTAACTCTGCTGCATTAAAATCTGCAATCACTCCATCGCGCAAAGGACGAATGGTTTTTATATGCTCATGAGTTTTTCCTTGCATTTGCCGTGCTTTTGAACCTATGGCAATCAGTCTGTTTTTGATTTTATCAATGGCTACAATTGAAGGTTCATCAACTACAACTTTATCGTTTTGAATGATAATTGTGTTTGCAGTACCTAAATCAATAGCAATTTCTTGTGAAAAAAATGAAAATAATCCCATATCCGGTTAATGTTTTCTGAATTAGTGTTTAAAATGTCTTATCCCTGTAAATACCATTGCCATATTATTTTTATCACAATATTCAATGGAGTCTTTATCCCTAATGGAGCCTCCCGGTTGAATTACCGCATCAATCCCTTCTTTATTAGCAATTTCAACTGAGTCGGCAAAAGG
>JALWNR010000207.1 GCA_027083715.1 Bacteroidales bacterium | reverse complement strand
GCATTATCTGTGGTAAATTTAAACTCCGGAAAATAAACATTCAAATTTTGCTTGCCGCCCAATGAATACAATGCATCGCGTAAGCCGCTGTTTGCCGAAACGCCGCCGGCTACTGCAATTTCATTAATTCCTGTTTGTTTAATTGCTTTTTTCAGTTTGTCCAGCAAAATATCAATAATGGTAAACTGAATGGATGCACACAAATCATCACGGTTTTCTTTCACAAAATCAGGATTTTCTTTAATACGATCGCGAACAAAGTACATAAAAGCAGTTTTCAGTCCACTAAAACTATAATCTAATTCTTTGATTTTCGGACGGTTAAAATGGAATGCCTTTGCATTGCCAAGTTTGGCATATTTATCAATTAAAGGACCACCCGGATACTGTAAACCTATTGTTTTTGCACATTTATCAAAAGCCTCTCCGGCAGCATCGTCAATGGTTTGTCCAATAATTTCCATATCAAAATAATCGTTTACTTTGATAATTTGTGTGTGCCCGCCGGAAACCAACAAGCACAAAAAAGGAAATTCAGGTTGTTTATTTTCTTTATCTTTTTCTTTAATAAAATGTGCTAAAACATGTGCCTGCAAATGATTTACCTCAACAAGCGGAATATTGTTTACCAACGCAAAACCTTTGGCAAAAGAGTTTCCGACAAGCAAGGAGCCAAGTAATCCGGGACCACGTGTAAAAGCAATTCCGTCAATATCTTCTTTTCCGATACCTGCCTGTTTTATTGCCTGATCAATAACAGGAACAATATTTTGCTGATGTGCACGCGATGCCAGCTCCGGCACTACACCTCCATAAGCCTTATGCACTTCCTGATTGGCAATAATATTTGAAAGTAAATAGCCATTTTCTATAATTGCAGCCGAAGTATCATCGCAAGATGATTCGATGCCTAAAATAATATCACTCATTAAATTTATCGTATGTTAATAATTTATACTTTTATCTTTTAAGATAAACATTTATCTTTGGATTTTGATTACAAAACTAAGTAAATTCTGTTAGCTATAAAAAGATGGTTTAAAATATTATGGGTGAGTATCACTGTTTTTATTATAATACCGGCTGCGACATACTTTGTATTTAGGCTACCGGTAGTACAAACATGGGTTTCGCAAAAAATTAGCTCTTACATATCCGACAAAATTAATACAAAAGTTACGTTGGAAGGAGTTGATATTTCAATTTTTGATCATTTTATTTTTGAAAAATTTTATATTGAAGACCAAAATACTGATACCTTATTATTTGTTAACAAATTAGCTGTTAATCTTGATTATTTTGATTTAGCAACCCAAAAAATTGCTCTTGATGCCATAAAACTGGACAATTTTGTTTCGCACATCTATTACGATAGTTTAAATGTTTCAAATTTTCAATTTATATTTGACAATTTAGCATCATCAGAGGAGGATACAACAAGCAGCAATGCAGAATGGAAATTAAATTGTAAAATAATTGAAATCACCAATTCCTCGTTTTCATATTATGTTCCTGATACAGTACCCTTTGAATACGGACTAAATTACAACGATTTAAACTTTACAAATTTTAATTTTCATGCACAAAACCTGATTGTGGTAGGTAATACCGTAATGGTAGATATTGATTCAATGAGTATTAAAGACAAATGTGGCTTAGATATTAAAAAGCTTCAAGTCAATACCTTTATTAATAATCAAAAAATTGAATTAAATAAATTTAACATAATTACAAGCAACAGTAAGTTATATCTTAAAAAGTTAAAATTTTATTACACAGATTTTTCGGCTTTTGATAACTTCCTTACCGATATTATAATGGATATAAAAATATCCGACTCAACTATTCTTAATCTAAAAGATTTGAGTTTTTTTGTCCCTCAAATGAAAGGCTATAAAGAAAACATAAAACTCAAAGCCTCTTTAAAAGGAAGCATTGATAAATTAAATGCACAACTTATTGATGTAAAATATGGAACAGGTACTCATTTAAGAACAAGTTTCTCACTAAGCGGTATGGCAGAATTTGATAATTTAGAATATAATGTTTATTTTGATACTTTAACAACTTCTATAACAGACATTAATTCCATTAAAAACCCTGAAGATACTACAAAAAATATTTTTGAAATACCTGAAAACATAAAAAAAGCCGGGAAAATATTTTTTAATGGAAATTTAACCGGTAACCTTCAAAACATTAAAATAAAAGGTGATCTAATCACCGGTTTAGGAAATATCTTATCGGATATAACAATAACCGAAGATACTAAAAAATCAAGTTACAACATTAAAGGTTATCTTGAAGGAAAAGAACTACACATAGGAAATATTCTCGAAAACAAAGATGTTGGAAAATTTGATTTTATTGACACATTAGATATTAATATACTAAAAACCGGTGAATTAGAAGGTATATCAAACGGAATTGTATCAAACATGCAATTATATAACTACAACTATGACTCGGCTAGTTTTAATATCATAATTAATCCCAACGGATATAGAGGTAATATAGTTATTGACGATAAAAACATCCAAATGATTGCGGCAGGAAGTTATATTACTATTGATTCGGTTCCGGATATTCGCTTTGTAGCCGACATAAAAAAGTTTCTTCCGTATAATCTTCATTTAGTGGAAGATAGTGCTTTTAGCACTTCAGTTAGACTAAGTGGTAATTTTAAAGGAATTGACCTAGAAAATATTGAAGGAAAAATGGATGTAGATATACGCCAATTTCAAAACAGCAAATCCAATTTAACAAATGAAACAATTGAACTCTCAATCGCGAATAAAATAGACAGCAGTAAAACAATAATATTAAATTCTGATTTTTTTGATATGCAAATGACCGGTAATATCAACACCAATAATATCCAAAAATCTATTACAAAATTTATATGCCAATATATGCCATCGGCTATTGATACTACAAATCTAGGGCTACAATGCAGCGCAGACTCACTTAACAAGGTCAGACCGGAAAATACAAACCTTACATTCAATTTTGATATTAAAAACATTAACAAACTAATTGCTTTATACACAGACAGTACAAGTATTGCCTATGATAGCCATATCAAAGGACAGTTAGATATGGTTAAAAATAATTTTCTGCTTGAAGCATACAGCCCGGAAATCATTGCTGAAGGAATTAAAATAAATGAAATGGTTTTAAACGGGGACAACAGAAATGAACAATTGAGTTTATATCTGAACTCGAAAAATATTTTTTGGAGTGAAACCAATAGTTTAGACAACTCATTATTGCAAGTTTTTGTAAAAAATGATAGCCTTCAAACAGATTTTATGTGGAACAGTTTTTTGGATACTTTAAACTATAACGGTTATTTTTCACTTATCGCAGGAATTGAAAATCGAAAAAATGCTTCTCCTCTATATAAAATTAAGCTAAAACCCTCAAATTTTGCAATACACACAAATCAATGGAATATAAAAAGTAATGAAATAATTATTGATACAAATTATATAGATTTAGGAGAAATTAATGCACAAAGTAACAATGATGAACATTTTATTGTCAAAGGAATGGTTTCGGATAAAGTTACCGATACATTAGAAATAGGTGTTAACAAATTTAATGTAAGTATTTTAAATCTACTTTTTGAAGAAAGTGGATTAAAACTGGAAGGTTTACTGTCCGGAAGCTCAAAAATAGTAGCTACATTAGGTGAATTACAAATAAACTCACACGATTCTATTTCGAATTTTAAAATAAATGATGAAGATGTCGGTAAGGTTCGATTTAAAATGGATTGGGACAATCCCAACTCAATGCTTACAGTAAATGCAAGTACTCAAATTAAAAAAACAAAAAACTTAGTCTTAAAAGGAAATTATGATATAAAAAATGATGTGCTTGATTTTAAAGTAGATGTTACCCGTTTCCCTTTTATAGTTGCACAACCTTTTATTCAAGAATACCTCACAGATATTATCGGGAAAATAAGTGGGCAAATGACTATTACCGGCAGTTCTGAAAAACCGGATATTAGAGCAGCTTTAAAATTTATCAGAGCCGGTTTCCGTTCAACATTCACTCAAGCATTTTATAGTTTTACAGATAGTGTTTATATAGAAAAAGGTAATATCCGCTTTAAAAAAATGAAAATAAATGCCGGAAGAAACAGTTATGCATTGGTTAGTGGTGATATTTCACATAAAGATTTTGAAGATATTAAATTGGATATTTCGCTTGATGCGCACAACTTTTTATTTTTAAATACAAAAGCAACAGACACTTCACTATTTTATGGAACTGTATTTGCCACAGGTGGGATAAAACTTTTAGGTCCGGTTGATAATATGTTTATCGATATAAAACTAAAAACCGGAAGAGGCACTAAATTTTATCTTCCGCTTTCGACAAGTAGTGAGGTTAGCCAAAATGATTTTATCACCTTTAAAACTTTGGATACCCTAAAAATCAAGAAAAAGAAAGAGCAAGTCAGTACAAGCGGAATTACACTTAATATGGATTTAGAGGTAACCCAAGATGCAATTTTTCAAATAATTATGGACGAAACCGTCGGAGATATTATTAAAACTCGTGGAAATGGTACTTTAAATATTAAAATGGATGAAAAAGGAGATATTTTAATTTACGGTTTATATACAGTTTATCAAGGAGACTATTTATTTACATTACAGAATTTGGTAAACAAAAAGTTTATTCTGGAAAAAGGAAGTACCATCCGATGGTATGGAGACCCGTATAATGCAGAATTAAATATGAATGCTGTATATAAAATAAATAAAGTATCGGTATATGATTTAATGGTGAGCGAAGAGTACAGAGAAATGCGGACTGATGTAAATTGTAACTTAATTATGACCGGATCACTTGAAAATCCTATACTGCGTTTTGATATTGAAGCTCCTGATGCCAAAGAGCCTATACCTTCAAATATTAAAAATCTGCCACAAGACGAATTAAACAAGCAATTACTTTCACTCCTGCTAACCAAAAGATTTAGACCATTGCCGGGATTAGAATCTTCTGTTTCCAGTGGAACAGCCTTTAGTAATAATGCTTTTGAAATGTTATCAAATCAATTAAGTAATTGGCTTTCGCAAATAAGCGATGACTTTGATATTGGATTAAATTATACACAAGGTGATCAAGGAGTCTCTGATGAATTAGAGGTAGCTTTATCCACACAATTATTTAATAACCGTGTAAGTGTAAATACTAATGTGGGACTTGGCGGCTCTAAAACATCAACTACTTCAAATCAAGATGCAACAAAAATAGTAGGTGATGTTGAAATTGAAGTTAAATTAAATAAAAAAGGTTCTTTAAAAGCAAAAGTATTTAACCGTACAAATCGTGCTACCGAAATCAATTACGACCAAACCATGTACACACAGGGCTTAGGTATTCTGTATAGAAAAGAGTTTGATACATTTGGTGAACTCTTCAAAGGTGTTTGGAGATCGGTTACTTTCCAAAACAAAAGAGACAAAAAGAAAGAAAAACAAAAGCTAAATCAAAATAAAGATATTGACCGCAGAGAAGAAAAAACGGAACATGAGCATTAACCGCAATAATTACCTTTGGTAATGTACAAAGATAAAAGTAAGCACCCCAAGCTTTAGCCTCATGAACCAAAGACGAATAAATTTGAGTGCTGTGTTTTTTAGTAAAACACATATAACTGTCAATTAAACAATATGTTATATAAAAAGCATCTATAAAAACGATGAGTAATGCAGGCTAAGGCAATACTCTTCATAACTTATGATATATAACCTATTATTTTTAAAAGCATTATTTTGATTTATTTAAGTAACAT
>JALWNR010000206.1 GCA_027083715.1 Bacteroidales bacterium | reverse complement strand
GGGCTGTACTTATCCCTATTTACAACGCTATTGTTGCGCTTAAAATTGTTGGTAAGCCATGGTGGTGGCTGTTTTTAATGCTGATTCCTTACGTAGGTGTTATTTGGAGTATTTGGACTTTAAACTTGTTATCAAAAAGTTTTGGAAAGTCAGAAGGATATACGGTAGGTTTAATTCTGCTTGGTATTGTATTTTTTCCTATGTTAGCTTTTGGAGATGCACAATATCAAGGACCTGCTGCAGCCGATGCCGCACAAAATTATCCTGAATATGCAGAATAGTTTCTGCCTATCTATATAAATAAAAATCAGCTGCAGTTTTCTGCGGCTATTTTTTTGGCTTTTTCACAATTCGGATGAGTCCTAAATCATCAAAGTTTTGCAAACCATATTTTTTATTCAGGATGTTTACTTTACGTCCTGCCATTGCTTTATTAGTTATTAAAAAATCATCTTTCAGCAAATAATCTACTACATTAATTACTTTTTCCTCATTTTCTGTTTGTTTTTGTCCTGTAAAAGATAATACACCATCGGTGGAAATACTTACATCTACTAGCTCACTGACTTCAAATGTTTTATTATAAGACCCGTACCATGTGTTAAAACTAATCCGGTCATACATCTCATCCAAATAATAAGCAGGGTAGCGGGGGGCATTATTTTGGTCAATAATTGTTTCTGTGCCGTTAATTGAAACTAGTCCGTCTCCTGAAACAACAATAATTCCATTATTTTTTGTTGTATCGTATAAAAATAAAATAATGGTTGATAAAAGTTCCTCGTATTCATCCAGCAAAAGTGTTTCTTTTAACTTTTTTAATGACATTAAACTATTGAAGAGCAAGGTTTTTAGGTTTTTTTCTATCTTGTCTTTTCGTTTAATTTCCATTTTCAGAAACTCTGCTTTAATAATTTTTCCAATTAATGCCGATGCAAAATGTGAATCGCTACCAGAGCTGCATCCATCAAAAACACCAAAAAGCATATAATCATTTTTTTTGGAAACAATTAAAAAATCTTCACAATAATCCGGATGATTGCTGCCCCGTTTTATGTATTGATGTATAATCATTAAATGTATATTGTTGTATTGGAATTAATTACACAGTAATGCTAATTAAGAGTTAAAAAATGAAGAGAATAAAAGTTTTACTGATTTACAAAACGGATAAAACACTGTTTTTAACTACGTTAAAAAATAGGAACACTGATTAAACAGATTTTCACTGTTTAACACAGATTTTTTAATAATTTCATCGGTGAAAACCTGTGTTTCTCCGTTAAATCTGTGTTTCTATTCTTGTTCAGCTTGCTGAACAACAGTGAAAACCGTTTTTTATAATCCGTAAAATCTTAAATTTTATTAAATTCAACTCTTAATTCGCATTAGTAATTAATTCCAATATGAAGTTACGAATACACTTTTTAGAGTACCCTTTTTCTGCCATTTTCTAAAATGGACTTTAAAACTTGTACCGGATATTCAAAACGATTTGTAAACATCATTGCAGCAATAATATAGGGCTTAAAGCTAGCCTCTTTATAAGTTTTGATACGATATTGCTCAAAAGTTTTACCGTCCACTTCGCCTTCTTTACACGAAACACCCGAAATATCAGCCGGAAGGCAGTGCATATACAAAGCATCTTTTTGCTTGGTAAGTTTTTGCATTTTTTCGTTATACTCCCAGTTTTTAAATTTTGCATTTTCGGCGAGGCAAGATTGTTCTAAAGCGTCTAATCCAGCTTTATCACCTGCTTGTAACAGTTTGGTGCGTTCTTGCATAATGTGGAAAGGTGCCCAGCTTTTCGGATACACAATATCGGCATCTTTAACTGCTTCCTCCATTGAATTGACAATTTTAAAATTTCCTCCACTGTTTCGTGCATTATGTTTAGCAATATCCACAATTTCAGGAATCAATTCGTAACTTTCGGGGTAAGCCAGGGTGATGTCCATACCAAAACGAGACATTAATCCTATAATTCCTTGTGGAACAGAAAGCGGCTTACCGTAACTTGGCGAATATGCCCAACTCATTACCAGTTTTTTGCCGCGCAGGTTTTCCAACGAGCCGTATTCATGTTTCAGGTGCAGTAAATCTGCCATTGATTGGGTAGGATGATCCATATCGCACTGCAAATTTACAATTCCCGGACGCACGGGCAGTACTCCCTGAGCAAAACCATCGTCCAGAGCCTCACCCACTTCGCGCATGTATTTGTTGCCTTCGCCAAGGAACATATCATCGCGAATACCAATAAAATCCGTAAGGAAAGAAATCATATTGGCTGTTTCGCGTACGGTTTCGCCATGAGCAATTTGCGATTTTTGCTCGTCCATATCCTGAACTTCCAGTCCCAGCAGATTTGCAGCCGAAGCATAAGAAAATCGGGTACGTGTGGAATTATCTCTGAAAATAGAAACCGCCAAACCTGAATCAAACACCTTAGGTGAAATATTTTGCATACGCATTTCGCGTAAAATATCAGCTACTTGTAATACCCGACGCAAAGCACTTTCGCTTTTTTCCCAAGTTAAAAGAAAATCTTTTTGGTATAAACCACTGTTTATTTGTTCTACTTCGTCGATTAATTTTTTTATATCCATATTTAAACTGTTTTTTTCATTAAAAAATGTTTATAACTCCATTGTATAAGCAAATCCTGCATAAAAAGCAGAGGCTGTTACCAGATGGTCAATCGGAACTTTTTCGTTGGGAGCATGTGCCAAAACTTCGTTTCCGGGACCGAACCCAATGGTTGGAATGCCGTACAATCCATTGATTGTTACTCCGTTGGTTGAAAAAGTCCATTTATCAATACGCGGAGCTTCATTAAAAAGCTGCTCATAAGTTTTTTTGCCGGTTTGTACAATTTCATGTTCTACAGGGATTTTCCAAGTAGGATAATATTTTTCCATACCGTATTTTAAGCCTGTCCATGCTTCTTCTTCGTAATACAGCACTTCCACTTTCCCGCCAAGGTCTTTTACAAGTTCTTCCACTTCGGCAACGGCTGTTTCTTTGGTTTCGCCCCATGTTAAGCGGCGGTCAAGATGCAAATGTGCATAATCAGCCACCGCACAAAGTGATGGACTACCCGATTTAAATTCAGAAATGGTTACGGTTCCTTTTCCCAAAAATTCATCGTCTTTTAACCGAAGGTTAAGTTTCTCTATTTCAAGTGCTGCGCGCGATGCACGGTAAATGGCATTATCTCCGCGTTCGGGGGCTGAGCCGTGGCAAGAAATTCCATGAAAAACTACGCGCATTTCCATGCGTCCGCGATGTCCGCGATATATTCCTAAATTAGTAGGCTCTGTACTAATTGCAAAATCAGGACGAATTTTTTCTTCTTCAACAATGTATTTCCAGCAAAGCCCATCGCAATCTTCTTCCATTACACTACCAACAAAGTAAATGGTCATATCGCGGTCAAAGCCTAAATCTTTTAAAATCCTGCCGGCAGTTACAAAAGCAGCCGGTCCACCTTCCTGATCCACAGAACCACGCCCGTGAACATATCCATCTTTAATTTCGCCGCCCAGCGGGTCAAAATCCCAGTTTTCCAAATTTCCTAAATCAACGGTATCCATATGCCCGTCAATAGCAAGTATTTTTTTTCCGTTACCGATGCGACCGATTACATTACCCAAACCATCAAAGCGAACTTCATCAAAGCCGGCTTCTTCCATCTGGCGTTTTAGTTCATGTTGTACCTCTTTTTCTTGCATGCTCAATGATTTAATCTTTATTAATTTAGAAAGGTTTTGAGCGGTATAATCGCGGTACTTTTCTGCTAATTCATTGATTTTTTTATAAATATCTTTCATAGAAAAAATTTTAATTATAATTAAATAGTGTATATTCACTCTTAACGATAAACTGTATTGGTTGATATACAGTGATTTTTGGTGATTAAACTGTAAGAAATTAAGTTTATTTTTTGAAAAATTAGCCGATAAAGTTAGTAGCTTTATCTTGCTTAACAAAATGATTTTTATATTTTCGCATTCTCTATTTTAAAAATTATCAAATATGAAAACCAAACTTTATTTTTTTTTCATAGCTTTTTTTTTCATTTCGCTTACTTCTTGCAGGCAGAATAACGAAAAGCTTTCCGAAAAAGTTAAATTTACCGTTTTATATACGAATGATGAACATGGTTGGATGGAAGCCACTAATGAAACGGGGGGGGCTGCAACAATGGCTGCTGCATGGAAATCTATTGAAAACACCGAAGATAATGTGTTGATAATAAGTGGTGGTGATATGTGGACAGGTCCGGCAATATCTACATGGTTTCGTGGTATTTCGATGGTAGAAACTATGAATGCTATGGGCTATGATGTAGCTGCATTAGGAAATCATGATTTTGATTTTTCTGTGGATACATTGCGTTACCGCTTGGCAAATCAAATGACTTTTCCTGTTATATCTGCAAATATTATTGAAAAAAGTACAGGTAATACTCCTGATTTTGTCAAACCCTATATAATTAAAAATATTGCAGGAATAAAACTTGGAATTATAGGTTTAACGACTTTAAGTACTCCTTATACTACTTTTCCTGAAAATGTTAAAGACTATTATTTTATTCCTTATGCTGATGCCATTGAAAAGTATGCTTCCAAACTGAAAGAACAAGGAGCTGATGTAATAATTGTTGTTGGGCATATATGTAGCGAAGAAATGAAAGCATTAGCTCCAACAGCTAAAAAATTTAATATTCCTTTGATTACCGGCGGACATTGTCATGAGCGAATAGAACAAAGTGTGGATGGTGTGGAAATTGTTGAATCGGGAGCTAATTTGGAAAATTATGTAAAGATAGAACTTGAATATTTACCCGAAACAAAAAATTGCAAAGTAGTTTCTTCAAGTATCATTCCAAATACAGGAACCGTAAAGGATGAAGAAGTTGCGGGAATTGTTGAAAAATGGGAATTAAAAGTTGAAGATGCATTATCGGAAGATATTGGTTATTGCTCACAAACTATAGATGAGAAATCTGTTGCAATGGGTAATATGGTTTGCGATTCGTGGTTGATAAGTTTTCCTGATGCAGATGTTTCTATTACCAATCAAGGCGGTATTAGACAAGATATTCCACAAGGATCAATTAGTTTAAAAACAATTGTCGGTTTATTACCTTTTGAAAACTCAATTGTACAATTAGAACTAAAAGGTAGTGAATTGATTGAATGTGTTGATAATTATTTGCTTGGAGGAATGACAACTATTGGAGCTTATAAACTCTCAGACGGCTCCCCGATTGAAGCGGATAAAACTTATAAAGTATTAACTACCGATTATTTATATTCTGCCGATGATGAATTTAAAAAATATGATGATACACCTTATAATTTATCGGTAAATTATCGTCAACCTTTGATCGATTGGATAAAATCTTTAAATACAAGCAATAGTAATCCATTAAATAATTATTTGGATAATAAAGCACGCCGGTAAACATTAATTGTCTTTTCAGCTAGCTTTCCCATTATTTTGAATCCGTAAGTTATTTGGTTATGAAAAAGCTGAATTACTTGCGGGTTTAAACTATAATCCGGCAGGCAATAAAAATATTAGCCCGCAAAATTACCTTCGGTGAGGTGCTTCGCAGTTCACCGCTTTTGTTACAGTTACATTACAATACATTAAGTGAGTTTTATCACAAAACAAACACACTCAAATTTATTCGCCTTCGGCTCATGAGGCTAAAGGTTGGGTGTCGCTTGAAATTCTCTTCACGCATCTACTTCGTTACGAATTCCTTGAAATATAAAGATATGTCGGCGGAATTCGGTGCCTC
>JALWNR010000205.1 GCA_027083715.1 Bacteroidales bacterium | reverse complement strand
TAAGGAAAAACAATCCGGCTTTAGTTTACGGAAATATTGTTTTCAGCCTTGCAGACGATGAAAATAAAACATTGGCATACAGCAGAATTTATGAAAATACAGAAATAGTAGCTGCTTTTAATAAGTCGGATAAAACGCAAATATTAAAAATTCCGGTACAAAAAAACGGTATCTATAAAAATGCATTGAACGAAAACGAAACTTTTGAAGCAAAAGAGGGTATTCTTACAATTCACTTAAATCCTGATAAAGCAATTATTTTAGTTTGTAATCCAAGCTGAACCTAAAAAAAAATGCAATAACTATTTTTCAAACAAAACAGGGTGAAGTTTTATACTTCACCCGATTTTTTTATTTTTCATCGAAAAATACATGATTGCTATCGCAATTAAAAGTGATAATATGGCTATCCAGAATACGGTTGCAAAATCAAACATTTCCAGCACAAACACACCTACCAAAGGAGAAAAAATACCCCGCACTCCGGTAAAACTTAAATGAATAGATTGATAATCACTTACTTCATCATCTTTACAAAAATAAGCCGAACCTATGTACCACAAAAGTGCCATTGACGCGGCAAACAATCCGTAAAAAGTATAAGAAACAATCAGACTATAATAAATTTTAATGCCTAAAAACTCAAAATATTGCCCGAAATACTCAGTCATTTCCATAAAAAATAAATGCAAAAGCATAAAGACAAAAGTGTATATAGCAAATTTGCGTGGATCAATTTTTCCGATTAGTTTGCCAAAATAAGGCAGGAGCACAATTGCCAGTGTATTGTATGCATTTTTATAAAAAGCTACGCTTGAATAATTTAAATGCAATACTTTTTCAAAAAAAATAGTGATAACCGCAGCAGTCGCCATCCATGCAAGTCCGTAGAACATAAAAGCAATTTCAAAATCACGATAAGGCTTATTGCCTTTTAAAATACCAAGCATTTTTTTTACGGATGTCCAAACAGCATCAAAAAATTTAGTTTTAGGAACCGGTTTATTACTCACCTGATAATTAATTTTTGTCAATATAAAAATGGAAAAAATCCCTAAAATAGCCACCAAAGGGTAAATATAACGATAGGCATAATTATCATAATCAAGCAGTAAGCCAAACAAAAAGGTAGAAACCATCATCATAATTTTATTGATGGTAGATGCATAGCTGTAAAATTTACCGAAATCTTCATGTGAATAAGAGTTTTTCAGTAAATGATTTATGGCAGGAAATAATATAGGATTTGCAAAATAATAGAGCATAATAATCCCCAAAAATGCTAACTGATAAAAATAGGAATGCTCTAAATCCATTGCATTATCAGGAAAAAAGAAAAGCAAGAAAAGCGGTAAACGCGTGGCAATTGCCAAAATACGAATTAATTTTTTTTTGCTTCGGGCACGGTTTAATATCTCATTAAGAACAACTGAAAACAGCAAAACCAAAACCATTGCCTGAAACAAGTATGCAATTTGATAATTGGTTCCTTTCAGGCTCTTGATGAGAATAAACTCGTTCAAAGCAAACAAACCCAGAATAAAACCATCAATGATGGAATATATCATGTGGTAGCGAAAACTTTTTTTTGCGTTTTCGGGAATATTTATTCTTAAAAATTTAAACATCTTTCTTTTACAGTTACCGTTTGGGAGTGCAAAAGTAGATGAAAAGATGTGATTTTTTACATTTTTTATTTACAAAAACCATTTATTGGTTTAAAACTATTCTGTTTCTAAGATTTTTAAAAAATAATCAGGCTTTGTTATCAGATTGTTTGTTTGTTCAAAAAGTTGATAATTAATGCCTTTTTTATCCAAGTCTTCTCTGGTTTTTGATAAAATACTATTTAAAACTTCAGGATTATTTCTGAGCAGCTCTGCAATTACGGCTTTTTTACTCTTTGGGTTTGTATTACTTACTTGCACTTTTGCATCTGTTTGTTCTTTTGTTTCATCATCATTTTCTTCAGAAAATGATTTCCGGTAATCAGGAAATTTTTCTGCAAGAAAAGCATCAACATTATTTAACTGTTGTTTTAATCTTTGCAATTCTTTCTGTTGTTTTTTTATCGTTGCGGTGATAGCCCCTGCATTAATACCCACAGCAACATTAATCATTGAATATGAACCGTTTCCTCCCGAAGCAGACCATGCAACACCCACAATTTTACTATAGTCATCTACCGAAATATTTTCGGGATTTACAGCCTTTCCGAAACCATCATTCAATCCGGAAGTTAAAATAAAATCGCCAATATTTACAATACCGCGTACTTTAACAGGTACTTGTCCCATAAAAGCCACTTTTTCGTAAAACTGTTCTTTACCTTTCGGAGGCATATTTCCCAAAACCACCGGATTTTTCGAAACAATCATATAATTATCTGCATCCGGCATATTTTTAGCTATTTTCCCGCCTTTAACACCTACAATATCACCATAGCTAAATAATTCATCAGGATAAAATTTTTCCAGCCATTCGGCATAATCAGCACCACCTGATTCAAAAGCGATCCCCACACTATTTTCGCGCTGTATATTTCTTTTGGCAAAATGTGCAATTTCGGCAACCATCTGAACACCTTCAACAACAGCTACATCAAAATCATCTACTCCAACAAGATCTGCGGCAACCAAGGCAATTTGAGTGGCAGTCATTAAACTTTCATAGGTCTGATCCCAGATATAATCAAAACTGTTATGTAGTTCGCTGGATGTTTGCCCTTCAATACGCCCTTGTGCACCATTAGCATCCCAAAAAGTAATGAAATTTTTTCCGGTATTTCTGCCTCCGTCAACCGTTATGGCTATTCCCTGATCGCTTCCCTGCACCCTCAAAGGATAAGAGCTTTTACTTGACTGACTGCCATTAACATTTGCATCAATGGTTACCTGTCCGTTCAAATTGCTTGAAGCATCAACGGTTAGTGTATTTTGCAAGTTTGTAGTTTGATTTACCGTTAAACTTCCATC
This sequence comes from Bacteroidales bacterium, assembly GCA_027083715.1. GTDB lineage: Bacteria > Bacteroidota > Bacteroidia > Bacteroidales > NBLH01 > NBLH01. Next base: position 2,845 of record JALWNR010000205.1, on the reverse strand, counting down.
AAGCAAACTGTTGCCCGATACGGAAAGGTTGTTATTTAAACTTGTTTCTCCTGCAACATTTAAAGTACCCGATAAATTAGCCGGACTCCCGTTATTAACATTTAAAACACCGTTTAAATTAGTGGAGTCTTCAACCAGAATATCCTGAAAAATAACCAGTCCGTTAAAAGTGGCTTGTCCTTCAACTCCCAAACTTCCGGTTAAAAAAACAGGACTTCTGTTTGCCACGGTTAAGGTATCGTTTAATACTGTTGAACCGTCAATAACCATAGTTCCGGTAGCGGTTATATTTCTATGATATGCATAAGGAACAAACCACAATTTATCTTCGCTGAAAACTTCAAAACTGCCGGACAACTCACCCAAACTTATTTCAACCAGTAAATCCTTAGAAGCACCGTTCCAATCAATATCATCAAAATTGCCCGGACTTTCGGCAGTAACTTCCCCCTCTCCTATCACAAGGTTTATCATTCCGTATTCATCGGTTTGTGTCTGATGCTCTTCCTGATAATTTAACACACCGTTTTCATCAACAATACTGAAACGCATCGTTAATGCCTGATTGGGCATATAATTGCCCTCGATATCCACACCGGGAATTTCTTTAGCATTTTCACTTATTAATACTGCCTGATAATTAATTCCTTGTGATTGAGACCAAAGCTGAACCAGACTTAATGAAAATATAATACTTAAAAATATTTTTTTTATCATGATAATTAATATTTGAAATTTTTACCGACGTGATTTTGCAGGCAGGCTGATACTAACACCCAAACTTAATGTATGGGTAATATACTTTAAAAGTTCATTATCGTTTCCGGATTTAGCAACAGGAAATCCGTATCCGAAAGAATAAGTAAAATAGGCAGAAAGCGTTTTGGTAGCATAATAACGTAGCCCGATACCTCCATTTGCAAAAACAAAGGGTTTATCAAATTGCTCAACACCTTTTAAATCATAAGTCTGATTATTAATGGTTTGTGTTCCAAGTATTAAATACTCAAACGAAGATGATGCCTGAACAAAAAAAGTAAAACCCTGATAAGTATTGACATTCTGGTAATTTAAAAAGGTATTTAACTTAAAGAACTCATATCCTGCACCAATGCCAAGGCTGATATAGTTTACTTCCCAACTGTAATAATTGCCTACTGCGGCATCGCTCCCGACTGCAGCGTATTTATTAAATGCAAGATTGGACAAGACATAAAACTTTGTTCTGCGAACAGGCATATTAAAACCAACCGCAAAATGATTGTTTGTAGTTCCTTGCAAATTATCCAATTTTTCACCATCTGAATTTGTGTAGTCAAAATTGGAAATAAGTTTCCCAAACTCAATGCTGAATTGCTGTGCATTTACAATTCCGTTTGTAAAATAAAAAACCGCAATAAACAAAATAATTTTTTTATTCAGCCCGCTCATTATGAATTATTTTATCAGTTTTGTTGAAAATTTCCTGGTTGAAGTATTAATATTCAAAATATAAACTCCGGTAACAAAAAGCTCCATATTAAGTTCAAATGATTTTACATTTGTATAAAAACGAGAATAAATATTTTTTCCTGTCAGATCATATAATTTTACAAAAAAACCGGAATGAATATCACTGTTAATCATCACATTGTACGTTTGAGAATTTGGAATTACCCGAAGGGTAACATCCAAACCGGATGATTCATTTTTTTGAGGAGCTATAATACGCGGATGTAGAAAACCCTGAATTAAAACCGTTTCATTTTTTTTAAATGTTCCTGTAATCCCCTGCTGCCCAACACTCTGTTGCATGCTATATGAAGCACCTTGTAGTTTTATGTTTTTTGAAACGCTACTCATGCCCAGCACATAGCTCTTGTTTTTCACCGATTGAGCATTTATCATTTCCCCCTGCAAAAATAGGATGCAGCCCAGCATCAAAAATATGGAATACTTTAAAAGCATTATAATTATTTTTCACATATTCAAACAAAATTAGTAAAATTAATTTATTTTCACATAAGGAAATAAATATTTACACACTATTCTGTGATATTAAAGTTTTTATGTATTTTTGCGGAGAAGCATATTTAAATGAAAGGAAATCTATATCTGATACCTGTAAGTTTGGGTGATAATGAACTTAATGAGGTTTTACCTCAGAGAAATTTTGAAATAATTGATGAAATCACGCATTATATTGTGGAGAATATTCGCTCGGCAAGACGTTTTCTTGTAAAAGCAAAAATCAAACACAAAATTGATGATTTAACATTTTACGAGATAAGTAAACACAGTAATCGAAATGAATATCATAAATATCTGGATGCTGCACTAAAAGGCGAGCATATCGGTGTTATATCGGAAGCCGGCTGCCCGGGAATTGCCGATCCGGGAGCTGATATTGTTGCCATTGCACACGAAAAAGGAATAAATGTAATACCGCTTGTCGGTCCTTCGTCAATTTTTCTGGCACTGATGGCATCGGGAATGAACGGACAAAATTTTGCCTTTAAAGGCTATTTGCCCGTTAAAAAACCACAACGCATAAAACAACTAAAAGCAGATGAGCTGCGCTCACGTAATGAACATCAAACCCAAATATACATTGAGGCACCTTATCGGAACGCTTCTTTACTAGCTGATATGTTGGAAAGCTTAAAGCCCGCAACAAAACTTTGTATTGCTGTGGACATCACACTAAAAAGTGAGTTTATTCAAACAAAAACGGTAAAAGATTGGAAGAAATCCAGCCCTGAAATCAATAAAAAACCGGCAATTTTCTTATTTCAAGCTCTTTGAACCCTGATGCAGTAAATTACAACTCATTTAAAAAAAATTAAGTATCTTTATAAACAAAAAT
>JALWNR010000204.1 GCA_027083715.1 Bacteroidales bacterium | reverse complement strand
AAAAAAAACAATCACAGTAATTAATATACTACTCAGCATCTAAAGTTTGCAGTAGTTTTTTTAAATTAACATTATCAGGATTTAATTTGAGCGACTGCTGTATGATATTTTTTGCTTTATCGATTTCATGATTTTTCAATAATATATAGGCATAATGCTCACAAATTAGGGCATTTTTATCACCTCCGTATTTGTAAGCCTTTTCAATATTGAAAAGAGCATCTTTAAAACTATTTTTAAGATAAAGAACCCAAGCATAAGTATCTAAAAATGAAGGATTAAAGGGTTCTATTTCAATACTACGCTCCGCAAAATACAACGCTTTCTCCAAATTTCGACTATTTTGCGTAAGATAATATGCATAATTATTCATAACATAAGGATTATGCCTATTAAGAGCTAAATACTTTTCAAAATATTCATCTGAAATATTAGTTTGCATAACAGCATGATAAGCCTCTGCCAAATATAAATAAAATTGAAGTTGAATATCCTTATTATCTAAAACATAATCTAAACCGGTTTCTAAAGTAGATATCGCTTTTTGATAATCTTTCAAATAAAAATAAGCATAGCCTGAATAAAAATATAATAAAGCTTGGTTCGGAAAATATTCTAAAGCTTCATTTGCAGATTCAAGTAACAATTCATACCGCTTTTGCGATGAATAAATGTTCAATAGTGCAGCCCATAAATCAAAATTCTCAGAATGACGTTTTAAAATTTCAATGATATTTATTTCCGCTAAATTAAATTGCTTTTCATGCAACAAATAATTAATAAATTCAGTTTGAAAAGCCATTTCGTCAGGATAATTATCAATTAACTGCTTATAAATAATAATTTTCTGCTCCTTTGAGATTTCATGACTATTTAAATAATTTTCAGCTATTTTTGAAAGCTCCTTGATGGAAATATCTAAAGTACCTATTCCTTTAATAAGAAATGGATAACCCTCTCTAAAATTTTTCATGTTTCCATAGAGTTGTGCCAATCCAATAGAAAGTCTTCTACTACCAGGAAATTTTAAAAGTCCTTGTTGATACACGTCCATAGCTCTATTAGGCTGATGCATAGATAGATAATACTTTGCAAGCATATCAACATATTTAACGCTATCCGGAAAGACAGCAACTAACTTTTTGAGCTCTAAAAGCAACAAATCATAACGCTTGGTTTGATAAAAAATATTATTTTTCAGAAAGGATATATTCTCAACAACTCCTTGTTCCTTTTCTATAGTGTTTAAAATAAGTAAAGCATTATCATAATTCTGCTGTTTATAGTCAATTACAGCCAATTTGTAAGCATATTCAGGATTTTGCGGATAATATCTATATAGATCGTGATACGCAGCTACAAAAGCCTTATCGTCATCAAGGCGCGATGCACATTCCGCTTTTTGCAGCAAATACCATTCATTATCCGGAACAATGTCCAATGCCTGATTAATATATGACATAGCATTTTCATATTCCATCTTGCGAAAATAGATTAGAGAAAGCTGATAAAAAGTGGCAGAACTTTCCGGCTTATACTTTAAACACTCCTCAAAAAGTTTCAAAGCCTCTTCATAATTATCTTCCATCTTAAATTTTAAAGCATCGGAATACAAATAAGTAAACTTAAAAGCATCCTTTTTCTCAGGTTTCTGAGAAAAAGAAAAATGAAAATATGAAAGAAAAAATATAACGAATAAATAACGCACAACTACAAATATTAAATTAATGAATATCAAAATGCGTTAAGGCAGAATAATAATTATTAAAAATATTCAATAAAAAATATTCAACACACAACACGCTACTTATAAAAACCTGCATATAATACCAAATTAATATCAAAATACCCGATAAAGTCTTTATCTTTTTCCGTTTTACTTCACCTAAAATTTTGACCGTAGCTATGGCTATGCTCAAAATTTGAAGTTTGTAAAACAAAAAAATATTTTAAATTTATAACAGGCATTTTGATTTCAAATTGGTATAAGTTGTATCATCAAGCAAGCTTTATAAAGTAAAACCCACAATTAAAAAAAGAATTAACAATATACTTATTTACTTCGTCCCCGTATGTCCGAAACCTCCTTCTCCCCTATCAGTATCATCAAGATTATCAACCATTTGCCATTCTATTTGTTCAATTTTAGCAAAAACCATTTGGCAAATCCTTTCACCTTTAACAATAGTAAAATCTCTATTAGACAAATTTACCAAAATTACTTTAATTTCGCCACGATAATCCGCATCAATAGTTCCGGGGGTGTTTAAAACAGTAATCCCGTGCTTAAAAGCCAATCCGCTGCGTGGACGAATTTGTGCTTCATACCCTAGGGGTATGGATACAAATAATCCGGTAGGTACAAGCACCCGCTCCAATGGTTTAAGCACAATATCCTCATTTATATCGGCACGCAAATCCAAACCCGATGAAGCAACAGTTGCATACTCCGGCAAATCAAAAGCCGATTTATTAATTATCTTTACATTCATATGCTTAAAAATTTTTACTTTTTGAAAATATTAATTGCCGAAAAACTGATTTTCTCTTTCCTATAAACAAAATACAAAAATCCTATAATTAAAAATACATTGATAACCAAATAATAATCAAACACTTGCTTAATATAAACACTTACAAAATATACAAACAAAGCAACACTAAAATAAAGCAAAATATCCTTTAAATCATATTTAATCAAGTAATACCTTCTGCCCAGCAAAAAGGATAAAATAATCATTACCAAATAAGAAGCAATAGAAGTCCAGGCTGCACCTAAATATCCGTAAAGTGGAATTAAATAAAAGTTTAAAGCAATACTGACAAAAGCACCTGTAAAAGCAAGTATTGCACCGTATTTAGTAAGATTAGTTAATTTATACCAAATGGAAAGATTAAAAACAATACCAAATAATAATTTGGAAATCAACAATATAGGTACCACAACCAAGCCCTCGCGGTAAGTAGCACCAATAAAATACTGCACTACATCCAAAAGCAAACTGATACCCACAAAAACCGTGAGTCCGAAAATAATAAAATATTTCATCACCTTAGCATACAACTCCTTAGCATCCTTCTTATCAGAATAATTAAAAAAGAAAGGCTCTGCAGCATAGCGGAATGCCTGTATAAAAAGTACCATAATGATGGCTATTTTAGCATTAGCACCGTAAATACCAATCTGTGCCATAATGTATTGATTAGCATTAGCAACTCCCTCAGGCACAGTGATTAAATACTTCAAAAGAATGCGATCAAGGGTATCGGTAGTCATTCCGGCAAGTCCGGCAAGCATTAATGGAAGCGAGTATTTCAAAATTTGCTTTAACAAACTTCCTGAAAAACGGTAATTTTTAAAAGCTGCACATATTTCAGGAATCAAAAGTAATAAAGTTATAAATGAGGCAAGGAGATAAGAAATAAAAATATATCCTACATCTAACTTACTGTAAAACAAGGAATAAATAAAATTATCCTCGCCGCAAACCTTAGGACAAAAAACAATAAAAAACAAATTAAAGCCAACATTAATCCCAATATTAATCAGCTTAATAATTGCAAAGCGTTTGGCTTTGTTTTGAATACGTAGTTGTGCAAAAGGTATTGCCGAAAAAGCATCAATAGCCACCGTTAATCCAAGCATCAAGATATACTCGGGATGTGCCGCATAATTAAGCAAAGAAGCTATATCCTTATAAAACAAAAGAATAAGAACTACAAAAAAGGCGGTAGTAAAAAGCAAACTGGTAGTTACGGTAGAATAAACCAATGATTTGGAATAATCCTTTTGTTGCGAAAACCGGAACAAACCGGTTTCCATACCGTAAGTAAGGATAATCAGCAAAAAAACCACATAGGCACTCAGCTCGGTAACAACACCGTATTCTGCCTGATTTACAAATACATAAGTATAAAGCGGAACCAGTAAATAATTGATAAATCGCCCGATAATACTACTTACACCATAAATTGCAGTCTGACCCACCAGACTCTTAATCGGATTAGCCATAGGTCTCTTTATGATGGTATTTTAATTTAATGAAAGTTATGCCACCCTGTTCCATTTCTTCAACTATTTCAGTGAATCCAACAAAATCATGAAAATTTTTATTGCCGGGAAAACCTAATAAATAAACAGGTAATTTCGAAGGAAAGAGCTCCTCAATAATAAATTTTAGAAACATAAAAGCAAAACCCTTATTTCTATAATTTTTATGGATACCGAAACGATCAATAAATAATTCATTATTAACTTTGCGCCAACGAGCTACACCAACAGGAATCATATCCACAAACATCAGATAATGAGTAGCATTCTTATCCAATCCGTCAAATTCGTAGTATTTATCTATTTTAAATTCTTCGGTAAATATTTCATAACGCAAATTTAATGCAGTACGCATATAATTAGCATTAGTTTCAACAAAACCTTCTATTTTTATATCCATAAAATTAAAAAATCAAATATGTTTTCTTTTCACAGGCTTTTGACGATTATCAAAAAAAATCAATAAAATAATTTTATCACCTGATATCCTATAAAATAAATTAACCTGCTTAACTATTGTAATAGCACGAATACCTTTAGTACGGTCTTGAACAACGCCCATCTCAGGAAAAGAAGACAATAAATCTAATAAATGAAAAACCTTTTGAACAAAAGCCTTTACAACAGCAATGCCCCACTCTCTCTCCAAATACAACAATATTTTACCAAAACTGGTATCAGCCCTTTTGTTCCAAATTATTTGGTAAACCATTTATTATATTTTTGTTTAATAGCTTCATTGGCCATTAAATTATCATCATTAAAACTCTCATCAAAAGCCTCCATCAATACTTTGTACTGCTTAGCACTCAAAGTATCAATCAATAAAGTATCATTTTCAGATAACTGAGTTTTCATTAACAGATAAAAGTTAAGCAATACAGCCTCATCATCAATACTTTCAATAAGATGATGAAAATTATTTTTTATATCAAGCATATCCATAATAATGAAATTAGAGTGATAAACAACACAAAGTTAAAGATAAAAAACTATTTAGCAAGATACTTGCGATATTCATCCCTATATTGCGCCAAACAATTCTTCTCCTCCTGCTTTGCAACAATGAATGATAAAAAACTAATAATAACCGCCAGAACAAATAATAACAAAGACTTTCCGGCAAGGGCAGTTCCAAACATAATCAAAGCAAAACCCAAATATACCGGATGCCTGAACAATCGGTAAATTCCTCCGGTAACCGGTTTGTCCCATTCGTTAATAGCGAAATAATATATAGCAGATATATAAATACTTAAACCTATTAAATAAACAAACAAGCCAAGGAAAAACCAAGTATTTATTTCTATAGAAATAAAAATGATAAAAAACAAAAACAGATAATAAAACAATTGATAAGTAAAAGTAACATATTTAATATTTGGTATTCTGCTAAATCTTATCTGAATATATTTCGGAAAAAGCAGCCACAAACCATAAGCAAAGATCAGATAAACCAAAGTAAACCATGCACAAGTATTAATCGTTATGGTAGGGAAAATAATCTGCATCAATAATAAGTTTTTCGATATAATAATCGGCTGTAAGATAATATTTTTCCTTTAATTTTAACTGCGGCGTAAAACAGCGAAATGCTTTTAAATTAGATTTTTTAAAACCGTTTAAAACAGAATGGTAATGTTTGTAAACCAAATGAAGCTCTTCATTGGTAACAAAAGGTGCCGAATCCATAATTTCCTTAAAAAAACGATCAATTTCAACACCTTCACTTGTTCGTAAACCATTAATAATAAATTCATTATATCTGTTATAGAT
>JALWNR010000203.1:4117-5833 GCA_027083715.1 Bacteroidales bacterium | reverse complement strand
ACTAAGTAATCATAAACTAATAATTCAAAGTAAGTTCACAATCCATCATGAAAAATTCATTCAATTTTTTCATAAATAGCTTTTTTAAGATTTTTATTTTTTAAATAATCTGGAAACAATTCAATAATTTTTTGATATTTTTCATCAACTGAAAGATTTTTGTCTGTTAAAATATTATGAATAAGTTGCTTTATATTCATTTTTACATATTATCAAATAAATCTTTTATTTTTACATTCAAAGCTTTTGCAAGTTTTTCTATGTTTTCCAATGAAATATTTTTTTCTCATCTTTCTACATTTCAAATATAAGTTCTATGTAAACCTGCAATCTGAGCTAATTTTTCTTGAGAAATTCAAAGTTTTTTTCTCAATTCTCTAACTTTTTGTCAAAATTTAAATTTAATATCCATAAAAAGTTTTTACTAAATAAAAAACAGCCTTCATTGTAAAAAATGAATACTATTTTTAAATATATAATTAGTGTTTTTATAACTTTGTTTTTCATTTCTTGTAATATAAAGAATACAAAAGATGTTGAACATGAAAGACCTGAAAAACATGCGGTAACTTCCTTAGCATTTAACGAAACTGAATATGATTTCGGAACCATTACAAGCGGTGAATTTGTTACCCATCGGTTTGTTTTTAAAAATACCGGAAATTCGGCATTATTTATTTCTAAAGTATTGGCAGATTGTGGGTGTACAATAGCAGATTATGAAAAATCAGAAATAAAACCCGGAGAAGAAGGATATGTTGAACTGGTATTTAATAGCGAAGGCTATCATGGTTTGCAAATAAAAAAAGTAAATGTTTATGCTAATACAACACCCAAAGTTCATGAACTGACAATTGCGGCAACAGTTGAATAAAAAACATATAAATTTAGTAAAAATTAAAAATTAGAACAATATGATTAACAATTTATTATTTGTATTATTAATGGCTCCGCAAGGCGGAAATGATAACCCCTTAGTTTCTTTATTACCATTGGTGTTGGTTATTGTGGTTTTTTATTTTTTTATGATTAGACCACAAATGAAAAAGCAAAAAGAATTAAGACAATTCAGAGAATCAATAAAAAAAGGTGATAAAATCATAACTATTGGCGGTATTCATGGTAAAGTAGCTGACGTGAAAGATACTACTGTAGTGATTGAAATTGCTGATAAAGTACGTTTAACCGTTGAAAAATCAGCAGTTATTAATGATCCTAGTGCTATGTTGAAGTAAAGCAATAAATTCAAAATTAAAACAGGATGTTTTTTTTAAGGCATCCTGTTTTTTTTTGCTCAAAATACCGATGTTTTCGTGTTGTTTATCTTTTTTTTATTATTTTTATAGAAAAAGCTTTTATCCTGCATGAAGATTATTCACGAAATACGTAAAATTCCGTTTTTTCGATTAATAATTCCTTTCACTGTTGGCATTTTGTTTAAAATTTACTATCCAAGCTTTGTAAACTATGCTTTTTATTGGCTGATTATTATTTTGATAGTAACAGGTATCTACAAATATTTTGAAGATATAAATCCTAATTATCATCGCAGATGGATAAGTGGGGTATTAATATTTGTCAGTTTATTTTTTTCAGGATTTGAAATAACTGATTTTTATCTGCATACAGATGATAAATTTGCCGAATACGATTTATTTATTGCAAAAATTGTTGAACCTCCAAAAGAGACAGGGAAATCAGTAAAAGTTCTTTTAA
>JALWNR010000203.1:0-4107 GCA_027083715.1 Bacteroidales bacterium | reverse complement strand
ATCAAACAGATAGTTCTTGGCAGGATGTAAAAGAAAAAGTAATTGTTTATTTTCAAAAAGACAGTTTATCTAAAGCGCTTCAATATGGTGATTTATTGATTATTAATACACGATTTCAAAAAATACAAAATAGGGGTAATCCATATGAGTTTGATTATAAAAAATATTTGGCAAGTAAAAATATTTATTATCAATCGTATATTAAATTGGGAAAATGGCAATTAATGGCAAAAAATCAAGGCAGTTTTATTTATTCATTAGCCTATGATTTAAGAAAAAAACTACTATCCATTTATAAAGAAAAAGGAATATCAGGAGATGAGTTTTCAGTTCTTGCTGCATTAACATTAGGTGTAAAAGATTTCTTAAGCGATGATATTACAAAAAGTTATTCTTCGAGCGGGGCAATGCATATCTTGGCTGTTTCTGGTTTGCATGTTGGTATTATTTATTTGATATTAAACAGTTTGCTGTTTTTTATGGATAAAAACAGGCTTTTACGCGTACTAAAAGCAATTGTACTTATTGTTTTTATTTGGTTTTTTGCTTTTATCACCGGATTATCTCCTTCGGTGCGCAGAGCTGCATTGATGCTGACACTAATTATTATAGGACAACTATCGGGCAGACATCCGAGCATTTATAATTCAATTGCAGTATCGGCTTTTTTAATTTTATTGGTAAATCCGCTAATTATTTTGCAGGTAGGTTTTCAACTGTCTTATGCTGCGGTGATTTCTATTGTTTATTTTCAGCCTAAACTTTACCGTATTTTTGAAATTAATAATTGGTTGATTGATAAAGTATGGGCTCTTACTACTGTTTCAATAGCTGCACAAATTGGTACTTTCCCAATAAGTATTTATTATTTTCATAAATTTCCGGTTTATTTTTTTCTTAGTAATCTGATTGTTATTCCGGCAGCTTATCTGATAATTAGTTTGGCTATTGCTTTATTGTTGTTTAACTCAGTTGGGTTTTTATCAAACTTTTTTGCGTTTCTTTTAAAATATGTGCTCTTGGGATTAAATTTTTCTACTCAATTAATTGAACAACTGCCTTTTTCGAGTATCGATAACATAAGTTTTTCACTATTAGAGAATATATTGTTGTACCTGTTAATAGCTGTTTGGCTTATTTATTTTATAAATAATCGACGTATGTTTGTTATTTATGCAAGTCTTGTTTTGGTGTTCGTCTTTTTTACATCAAGAAGCTATCGTAAATTGCGTGCCGGTATAAAAAATGAGTTGGTTGTTTTTAATTCGGGTAACACAGCCTTAATTGCCATAAAACAAAATAAAGATTTATTGCTTTTTACTGACAGTAGTTTTGTCGGTAGTAAAAATTATGAGTATTTGACAGATAACTATATAACGCGGAAATTTATTAATAATACTTATCTGATTAAAGGCGACTTTTTAAATTTGCCAAATATTTATTTAAAAAATAATTATTTAAAAATAAATAACCTACGTATTGTTTTGCTAAATGATAATCATTTTACTGATAGGCAAAATACTCAAAAGCTAAAAGTAAATCTGCTGATTATTTCTAAAGGTTTTAATGCAAATATTCAGCAGATTATTGATTTATTTGAGTTTGATGAAATTATATTGGATGCAAGTCTTGCTTCGTGGCGCGAAAATGCCATAATGCGAGACTGTGCTACGATGAATATTATCCCTTTTAGTGTAAGAGAGCAAGGAGCTTATGTATTGCCTGTTAAATAAATCTATTTAACCAAATAAACCACCTAAATTAGGTAACATTCCTTGTGCTACTTTTGCCATTTCTACTTCTTGCACTTCTTTTGCTTTTTCCATTACTTTGTTTACTGCTGTAATAATTAAATCCTCCAAGGCTTCTTTGTCTTTCAATAATTCATCGGCAATTGATATATTCGTTAGTTTCATATTGGCATTTGCCGTAACTTTTATTAAGCCGTTTTCTACATCTGCATCCACATAAACTCCGTCCAAACGTTTTTCTGTTTCTTCCATTTGTTGTTGGGCTTCTTGCATTTTGCCCATAAAATCTCCAATCATAGTTTATTTTTCTTAAAAATTAATCTGAAAGTTTTTTAAAATCACTGGCAAGGAAAGCATCTGGATATTTTCCTTTTTTATATTTATGATAACCAAAATAATATAATTTACCATCGGCAGCACCCATTATTGCTTTATAAATACGCATTTTTTCAACATCGCCTTCTTCGGGAGGTTTTACCAGATGAAGGAAAACTACATCAGGCTTGCCTGTTAAAATTGCATTTTTTATCTCTTCTTCTGTAACAAATTTTATTTTTCCCGAGTAATAGTTTTTAATCTTTTCAGGTGTATTTACGTTTTTTGCCACTTCTTCTTTGAGTAAATAAAGTGTTTTCCCTTTAAGTTCTTCAAGGTTTTTCATGTAATATTTAAAAACATTTTTACCACTTAAATTTGGGTTTTCCTGAAGTACTTTTACATGATTTTGCATAAATTTTACAATTGCGCCTAATTTATACAAATATTTATCATGATCAACTCCATAGTAGGATAGAGGAAAAGAGCAAATGTCGGGCATGTATTTCATGGAACTGGCTTTATCTCCCAATAGAAGACTTAAAAATGTGTATGCCGTTTTTGACTTATCTTTTGTGAAAGTTACTTTGGTTTTTCGTATAAATGAATTTCGGTAGCTTTTTCTGATTTGTGCAAATTTTGTTTCATCAATAAATTCCCAATCTGTAATTGTCCAGTTTTTTTCCATTGCTTCTTGTATCGCACGATTGTACGAACCAAAAATATTCGGGTCTTTTACCACATAGGTTTTCGATTTTAAAAATTTTTGGATATCTTCGGGTGTTGCCGATGCATCCTGTGCCTTAATATAACTTGTGATTAAAAACAGAAAGCTTAGTAGTAGTGAGAGTTTTTTCATAATGATGTGATTTGTTGTTAGTTATTGTTCTTCATATATATATAGCGGGTGTCTTTCATTATATTTTCGTAGAAAAAGAAACTTAAGTTTCTTTCTTTCTTTCTTTTTTAAACTCATAAATTCCTGATACAATTCAGCATCGCGCATTAAAATAACTTCTATGTTTTTATCTGAATAATCAATTACTTTTCCGGTTTCCATATCCAATAAATATTGGCGTAATTCGGTTTGTTTTGTACTGTTATCAGGATATGCCGATGAATAATAGGGATTGTACGGATTGTAATAAGAATTATAGTAATTATAAGGATAATTGGGATTAGTACTTATGTAAGTTTTATCTGCGATAAAATGGCTAATGGAACCAAAAACAGGAATACGGTTAAAAGTATCATTCCAACGTATATACACAATTCCGTTTTGGCTAAAACCCCAAATATCTTTTACAGGTATTTCTTTTCGTAAACCCATGGCATCCAAAACCGTAATTGTTTCTGCATTATCCAGTAGTTTTTCAAAGAAAGCATAATCTTTATAGTTTAAATCGGTGATTATTCGTTCTTTAATTATGGGATTATTATGTTTAACGTCTTCAAAACTTAAATAAACACCATCCTTAAACTTAAAATCGGGAGTATATTTTATTTTTTTAACTTTTGTACTGTCTTGTGCAAAAATTAAAAAAGGGAAAAGAAATAATATGTTCAAAATTATCCTCATGATGTTCTTTTTATCAGTAATTCAAAATTACAACATTAATCTGAAATGAAAAAACGATATATGTTTATTTATGCTTTTTTAACAATAATTTGCTAATATCTCGTAATTTACTGATTAATAAAGATTTATGTGTATGTTGCTGATTACTAATAGTTTAATTTGAAGTTAAATAAGATCTTGTTATTTCAATAAACTTTCAGCTATTTTTTACTACAGCTCCATCATTCATTTTCAAGGGGCGATAATATAACGAAGGCGATTGAATAAATGTTCCGATATTTAAACGTTCCCATTTGTCATCTATTGCCTTAATGGTGCGATCATCCATAACCAGAATGTTTGGCCAATCACGCTCAAAATTATTCTTATCAAGTGTTTTGCGTGTTGCGTCAATCAAAATAAAATGATTGATAAAATAAGTATCGCGTTTTGGGTCAATATTTCCGGTTGCCAGCCATACAC
>JALWNR010000202.1 GCA_027083715.1 Bacteroidales bacterium | reverse complement strand
AAAGAAGAATATAAAAAAATAAGAAAAAATGAGATTAATAAAAATAATATGAAAGCCTCAGATTTATTTGTTAAGGCATTAGAAAACGAAAGAGTAGAATATATTTTCGGAATTCCGGGCGAAGAAAATCTTGATTTTTTGGATTCGTTGAGAAATTCAAACATAAAATTAATTTTAACCCGACACGAACAAGGTGCCGGGTTTATGGCTGCCACCTACGGAAGACTAACAGGCAAACCGGGGGTTTGCTTATCAACCCTGGGACCAGGTGCAACTAATTTTACCACACCGGCAGCTTATGCTCAGCTGGGTGCTATGCCTATGTTAATGATTACCGGACAAAAACCAATTAAAAAATCAAAACAAGCTAGGTTTCAAATTGTAAATATTGTCGATTTATTGCGCCCTATTACAAAATATACCAAACAAGTAGTAAACGGAAACAATATTCCATCAATGGTACGTGAAGCTTTCAGGCTGGCAAAAGAAGAACGACCGGGTGCTGTACATATAGAACTGCCGGAAGATATTGCCGCTGAAGAATGTGAAGACCGAGTTTTTAAAGTAATTAATTACAGAAGACCAACCGCCTGCGAATTGGCAATAAAAGAAGCTGCCCGAATGATTGAAAATGCAAAAATGCCTTTACTCTTGATTGGTGCCGGCGCAAACAGAAAAAGAACAAGTAAGGCTTTAACCAATTTTATTGAACAAACCGGTATTCCTTTTTTTAATACCCAAATGGGAAAAGGAGTTGTAGATGAACGTAATCCGCAATTTTTAGGTACTGCTGCTTTGTCCAACCACGATTTTTTACATTGTGCCATTGGTAGAGCAGATTTAATTATCAATGTTGGACACGATGTAATTGAAAAACCACCTTTTTTTATGGAAGAAGGCAGAACAAAAGTGATTCATATTAATTTTTTTCCTGCACAAATTGATGATGTTTACTTCCCACAACTGAATGTAATTGGTGATATTGCCAGTTCAATAAAGCATATCACTACACTTGTAAATAATAAAAGCAATTGGGATTTATCCTATTATAATAAAATAAAAAAAGAAGTTGAAAATCATTTAAGCAAATATTCAAACGATAACAGATTTCCTATATTACCCCAACGTTTAGTTCATATTATAAGAGAAGCGCTTCCTGATAATGGAATTGTAACACTTGATAATGGCATTTATAAAATTTGGTTTGCCCGAAATTATAAATGCTATCAGCCCAATACCTTATTGTTAGACAATGCTCTGGCAACAATGGGTGCCGGTTTACCTTCGGCAATAGCTGCAAAACTTATTTATCCTGATAAAAAAGTGATTTCCGTTTCCGGAGATGGCGGTTTTATGATGAACTCACAAGAACTGGAAACTGCAGTAAGATTAAATCTGGACTTAGTAGTTATTATACTAAATGACAGTGCTTACGGAATGATAAAATGGAAACAAGAAGGGTTGGGATTTAAAAATTTCGGTTTAGATTACAAAAATCCGGATTTTATCAAACATGCAGAAAGTTACGGAGCCTCAGGACACCGCCCTACATCAGATAATAATTTCAGGAAACTTCTAAATAAATGTTTAAATACTAAAGGTGTTCATGTTATTGATTTACCGGTTGATTATTCCTTAAACCATCCAATATTAAATGTTCTTTTAAAAGAAAAAACTTGTATATTGTAACAATAAATCGACTGTTAGAATTATTAAAAAAACGAATAATACACTATATTTCAAACACATACACTACAAATTAATTAAATTTAAAAGATATGTTAGAAGTTACTTCACCCTACGACCAAAGTTTAATTAAAAAAATTCCTTTGGCTACAAAAAATGATATAGAACAAGCACTTTCTACTGCTTATAATTTGTTTCTGGATCAATCCGGATGGATTCCTGCTCATAAACGTATAGCAATTTTAGAACGTACTGCCACAATAATGAAATCACGTATTGATGAACTGACTCAAATTGCAGCAAGAGAAGGAGGCAAACCCTACATCGACAGCAAAGTTGAAGTACTCAGAGCCATAAATGGAGTAAAACTTGCTGCAGAATACATTAGTCAAATAAAAGGTGAGCAAATTCCTATGGGCTTAACAAAAGCATCAGAAAATAGAATTGCTTTTACTACAAGAGAGCCCATTGGAGTTGTGGTTTCCATCAGCGCATTTAACCATCCACTTAATTTGACTGTACATCAAACAGTTACAGCAATTGCAGCAGGTTGTCCTGTCATTATTAAACCTGCATCAAGCACACCATTGTCTTGTTTAAATTTTGCAGATATTTTAAAAGAAGCAGGTTTGCCCGAAGGCTGGTGCCAGGTTACTGTTTGTAAAAATGATGTAGCCGAAAAGTTAGTTACCGATAAAAGAGTAAATTATTTTTCATTTATTGGTTCATCAAAAGTAGGTTGGTATTTACGTTCCAAACTTTCGCCCGGAACACGCTGTGCACTTGAACACGGAGGTGCTGCTCCGGTAATTGTAGAAAAAGATGCTGATTTTGCAGAAATGATACCTGCACTGATAAAAGGAGGTTTTTATCATGCCGGTCAGGTTTGTGTTTCTGTACAACGTGTTTTTGTTCATGAAGATATTATCGATGAGTTTTCAAATCTTTTTGCCCAAAAAGCAAGTAAATTAATTGTTGGAAATCAAATGGACGAAAAAACAGAAGTGGGTCCTTTAATTTCTCCAAATGAAGTTGACCGTGTAGAACAGTGGGTAAATGAAGCGATTAATAAAGGTGCAAAATTATTAACCGGAGGAAAACGAATATCTGATACTTGTTATGAACCTACCGTATTATTAAATCCACCCACCGATGTTAAAGTCTCTACCTTAGAAATTTTTGGTCCGGTAGTATGTATTTACTCTTATTCTGACAGAGAACAGGCTATTCATACAGCTAATAGCCTTGATGTTCATTTCCAAGCATCTGTTTTTACCAAAAATATAGATATTGCACTTGATACAGTAAAAAAACTAAATGCCACTGCCGTTATGGTAAATGATCACACTGCATTTCGCGTTGATTGGATGCCATTTGGAGGAAGAGACAGTTCCGGTATCGGAATGGGCGGCATCCCCTACTCTATTCACGAAATGACCAGAGAAAAACTTATGGTTATAAAAAGCTCTACACTATAAACAACTACAATACAATTGATTACAATAAAAGCATTAAATTTTAAAATAATTTCCGCAATAGCGGAACAGGCTATGTGACCTTATAAAATAATTAAAAAATAAACACATGAAAGCTAGAAGAACCTTTATCGCTTTATCCATTATTATTACAGGGATAATAACAGCTATATCCTATTACTGGTCTCCGGTTTGGTGGTTTATGACTTTATTTGGACCTTTAATTATTATTGGGTATGCTGATATTCTACAAAAAAAGCATACAATCCGCAGAAATTTTCCGGTGATTGGAAACATCAGATATATGTTGGAAAAAATTCGTCCCGAAATTATGCAATATTTTGTAGAAACAGACTTAGATGGCAGACCCATAAATCGAATTTTTAGAAGTTTAATATACGAAAGAGCAAAAAAAGTAAACGATACAACACCATTTGGCACCCAATATGATGTTTATAGGGTAGGTTATGAGTTTATGACTCATTCAATTTATGCAAAGAGTGTTGATACTTACAATATATCTCCACGTGTACAAGTTGGCGGAAAAGATTGCAAAAAACCTTATTCTGCAAGTATTTTGAATATTTCGGCAATGAGTTTTGGTTCCTTAAGTAAAAATGCTATTCTTGCATTAAACGGAGGAGCAAAAGCTGGTAATTTTGCGCACAATACAGGCGAAGGCGGTATCAGTCCTTATCACTTACAAAATGGTGGAGATTTAATTTGGCAAATAGGTACCGGATATTTTGGTTGCCGCGATAATCAAGGTAATTTTGATCCGAAGCTGTTCAAAGAAAAATCAAATCTTGAAAGTGTAAAGATGATTGAAATAAAACTTTCGCAAGGTGCAAAACCCGGACACGGAGGAATTTTGCCTGCAAAAAAGAATACAGCAGAAATAGCAGCTATACGAAACGTGGATCCCGGCAAAGCGGTAATTTCACCTCCGGCACATACAGCCTTTAATAATCCGGAAGAAATGATGTATTTTATAAAACAATTAAGAGAACTGTCCGGAGGTAAACCAATTGGTTTTAAACTTTGTGTCGGTAGTAAAAGTGAATTTATTTCAATTTGCAAAGCGATGATTTCAACAGATATCAGACCGGATTTCATCACAGTTGATGGCGGAGAAGGGGGAACAGGTGCTGCACCGGTTGAACTGACCAACTCTGTTGGGATGCCATTAAGAGAAGGATTAGCATTTGTTCATGATACATTAACAGGTTTCGATTTAAGAAAAGATATTAAAGTAATTGCCTCCGGGAAAATTTTCACCGGCTTTCATATGGCAAGAGTGCTTTCATTAGGTGCCGATATATGCAATAGTGCCAGAGCTATGATGCTAGCAATAGGATGTATTCAGGCAAGAGAATGCCACAATAATAATTGTCCGGTAGGTGTGGCAACACAAAACAAACAGTCAATGAAGGGATTGGTAGTTGAAGAAAAAATACCAAGAGTAAAAAATTTTCACAATGAAACGGTTAAAAGTTTGGTTGAATTAATTGCTGCATCCGGTATCGAAGACGCTAATATGCTGAGCAGGAGACATATGTATCGACGTGTGGCAATGGATGAAATTCTCCGATACGACGAAATATATCCTTTACCGGAAATCGGTTGTTTATTAAATGAACATACAATTCCTGAAAATTTCCAATTTATTATGAAGAACTTAAATTAAATCAAGAATACCTAAAATCTGCAATCTCTGACAAAGGTTATACCGATACGCTTTAATAATTGTATTACTTCGCAAACTCTTAATACAAAACTAAAAGTTTATCGGCATAACTTGCTTACAAAATATTTAACCCAGAGTAGTATATAACTAATTAT
Organism: Bacteroidales bacterium; assembly: GCA_027083715.1. Taxonomy (GTDB): domain Bacteria; phylum Bacteroidota; class Bacteroidia; order Bacteroidales; family NBLH01; genus NBLH01. Next base: position 849 of record JALWNR010000202.1, on the reverse strand, counting down.
TATAGAGTGTTTTTCGTTTGTATGTTTATTTTTATTGCCTATTATAATAGGTATATTTAATGATATTCAGTAATTTTACTAAATGTTAATTATTTAATTCTATATGTTATCAAACAAAATCATTTTACTTACAGGGGGTACAGATGGTATAGGTCTGCAAACCGCTCATGAATTGGCGAAACAAAATGCAGATTTAATCATTCATGGTAAAAACCCGGATAAAGGAAACAAGATAAAGGAAGAATTGATTTCAGAAACAGGTAATTCCAAAATTCACTATTACAATGCTGATTTAACTTCTTTTGATGAAATACAAACTTTTACAGCAAAGATAATTAATGATTTTAATAAATTGGATATTTTAATCAATAATGCCGGTATTTATGAAGCGAATAAAAATATACTTAAAAACGGTGTTGAAAAAACCCTTATGGTAAATTATTTATCTGCTTTTGTTTTAACATTAAACCTTTTATCTTTGATAAAAAAAGGAGAAAATCCTAAAATTATTAATGCAAGTTCTATGGTTCATGCTTCAAGTATTGATTTTGATAACTTAAATGGTGAAAAATCTTATTCAGGTGATACTGCTTATTCATTGTCTAAGCTATGTAATATTTTGTTTACATATAAATTGGCTGATGATTTGCAAAAAGATAAAATTGCCGTTAACGCTTTGCATCCCGGAGTAATTAATACTAAGCTGTTACGTGCGGGTTGGGAAGCATTTGGAGCTTCTACATCCGAAGGATCTTCCCGTATTATGTATTTGGTGAAAATAAATAATTTTGTTTCAGGTAAATATTTTGAAAATGATGTTGAGATACACTCTTCTGCCGTAAGTTATGA
>JALWNR010000201.1 GCA_027083715.1 Bacteroidales bacterium | reverse complement strand
GTTTATTATTGTTGTCAATTTATTGATTGTCAGCTTAATATAGTTTTATGCTTGAATAAAGTCCATGAAAGATTCATGATTCATAAAAGTCATACTTGGATTAATGTATTAACAATGGATAAAATAAACGTAGTCTTTTATTTTAGTGGATGTTCCTCTGAAATATAGGAACAGGATATGAAAGCATATAATAATTTTAAAATATATTTATAAAATAAAGTGTATTTTATAAATAATCGTCATATTTTGTTTTATTTTTGATAAAAAAATACCAGCATGCAACCTTAATTCTTTTGTTAATGTCTAAGCATTATTGTATATTATAACTAAATAAAGTATAATGGCATCTTTAAATCCTTTTACCGGCACCCTCGGCATTGATGGTGCAGCCCATTTCTTGCGCAGAACTACTTTTGGTCCAACACGTGCAGAAATTGAAAACTTTTCTACTAAAACTGTAAGCGAAGCCTTGACTGATATAATGCAGCCTTTGCCTGTACCGGATCCTCCGGTAGATCCCAAGACCGGTATAAATTGGCTGCCAAAACCGGATGCTACCAATAGTGGAGATGATTCCTTGTTTCAATATTTCAAAGCTTGGTTTATGGAGCAAATGAGGACATCAGGAACGAATATTACTGAAAGAATGACTTACTTTTTGCATACTTTTATCCCTGCAGATCATACTCTGATTCAAAATTCAACCTCCTTGTATTACCAAAATGCTCTTTACAGACAGTTTGCTTTAGGAAATCTTAAAAAGTTGATGGGAAAAGTATGTGTAGATAATGCCATGTTGGTGTATATTGATAACACATTGAATGATAAAGATGCTCCTAATGAGAACTTTGCTCGCGAATTACAGGAACTTTATACAATTGGTAAAGGTCCACAAATTGGTCCCGAAGATTATACTAATTATACGGAGACTGATGTTAAACAAGCAGCTCGTGTTTTAACAGGCATTAAACATAATTTTGATTTTGATACTATTGATCCGGAAACAAATTTGCCCAGAGGAAAAGTAACGTTAAACAGCAATCTTCAAGCCGAAAGGCACGATCCGGGTGCTAAGCAATTTACGGATAAGTATAATAATACCCTTATCGAACCAAATCCTTTGTATATGGTTGACGGATTGGCAACGGAAGAAGGTTTCTATGATGAACTAAATCAGTTAATTGAAATGATTTATGCTCAGGAAGAAACTGCACGATTTTTCTGTCGCCGTTTGTATCGTTTTTTTGTGTATTATTTAATTACCGATGAAATAGAAAATGATATTATAGCTCCTTTGGCACAGACACTGATTACCAATAATTATGAGATAAAGCCTGTTTTGGAGCAATTGTTGGCAAGTGAGCATTTTTTTGATGTAAATAATTCCTCTACTCAGAATAATAATTTTGGTGCATTGATTAAAGCCCCAATCGAATTGGTTATTGCTACCTTTCGTTTTTTTAATATTAGTTTGCCGACTGACCCAATGGAGTTATATCATTATGCTTATGGACAAGGGATTTCACGTATGATTGATAATATGGGAATGAAATTTTACGCTCCTATTGATGTTGCAGGCTATCCACCTTATCATCAGGTACCTGCCTATAACCGAAACTGGATTAGTGCCAATAATCTTGCCGAAAGATATCATATGGCAAATCAGGTAGTTGATGGAAAAGTAAGCGATGATACCAGTAATACTCTCTATAAATTAGATATTGTTGCCTATGTTGAAGATACCGCAAATATTTCTGATCCATCAGATGCTAATATACTGATTAAAGAATTGTCAGACTATTTATTTCCGCAGCCAATACCTCAAGAACGACATGATTATTTTTTAAATTCTGTTTTATTGGATGGATTGACTCCGGACATGTGGACATTGGAATGGAACAATTATTTGGGAACAGGAGACGATGCAGGAGTACGTGCTCAATTGGAACGATTAATAATAATGATGATGCAATCTCCTGAGTATCAGTTGTTTTAATTCTTTTGAATTAATCCTAACATCAATACAATAAATTAGCAAATCACGAACAACCTACTAAAATGGATAGAAGAAGATTTATTAAACGATTGAGTGCTGCCGGAGCCGCACCTTTTTTACTAAACGGACAGGTGGTTAAAGCATTGACTTCCAAAAGCCCTTTAATGAAAATGCTGGCTGCCAGTAATTCAGATAGAGTGTTGATATTTATACAGTTACATGGTGGAAATGACGGATTAAATATGGTTATCCCCATCACCAACCATACAGAATATCAGTTGGCAAGAGCAAATATTGCCATACCTAAAACAGGTGATAGAAAACTACTTGAGCTTGATGCGGATTTACCCGATGAGCAAAAAGTTGGTGTACATCCCGATATGACTGGTTTTCGTGATTTATACCTTCAAAAAAGTGCGGCTATTGTTCGCGATGTTGGATATGATAATATGAATATGTCACATTTTAGAAGTCGTGATATTTGGTTCATGGGGGGGGATTACGATGAATATTTTCCATCAGGTTGGATGGGACGCTTCCTTAACGAAGAATATCCCGGTTATCCTGATGATTATCCAAATGCAGACATGCCTGATCCTCTTGGTTTAGAATTGGGTAGCGATGTAACTTTGGCTTTTCAGCGCGAAAATAGTATTCCTGCAGGAATTGCTATTGCAAATCCCGATGCATTTTATAATCTGATTAATGCAGTGGGTGGAGATACACCCCCTGAAACATCTTATCCTGATAATCATTATGGAGATGAAATGCGATTTTTGGCTGAAATGGAAATAAAATCAAATGATTATGCCGGTCGGCTGAAAGAAGTTTTTGATGCAGGAACTAATTCGGCAAATGTTACCTATCCTACGCAATATCCAAATCCGGCTCCTATTCCTTATATAAATAATCCTTTATCCGAACAGTTAAAAATTATTGCCCGTTTATTGAGCGGAGGTTCTAAAACAAGGATATTCCTTTGTCGGATAGGTGGATTTGATACTCATGCCGACCAAGTTGAAGGCTTTGATAATACTTATGGACGGCATGCAGCACTTTTGTATCATCTTTCAGAGTCTGTAAAGGCGTTCCATGATGATTTAGCCGATCAAGGTATTGAGGAAAAGGTTTTGAGTATTACTTTCTCAGAATTTGGACGTAGAGTATATTCAAATGAAAGTTATGGAACCGATCATGGTAAGGCAGCACCTATTTTACTGTTTGGTTCGGGTCTGAAAGGGGGAGTTTATGGTAATAATCCCAATTTTAACGATTTAGATAATGGTAATTTACGTCATCAATTTGATTATCGTCAGGTTTATACTACGGTTTTGTCTGATTGGATGGGAGCTCCGGATTCTGCTATTGTTAATACATATTTTGGTGATTATTTAAGTCAAAAACTGGATTTAATTGCAAACCCTTTGGCAATTAATGACTTACCTGAAAATTATAAAGGCTTGAACAGCTTGGATGACTGCTATCCAAACCCTGCCGATACGTACACAACTATTTCCTATCATATCGAAGAAGCCGGAAAGGTACGATTACGTATTTATAATCTTTCGGGAAGAATGGTTAAAGAAGTGGTAAATCAATATCAAAATTCAGGTAGTTATTCTATAAATGCAGATGTTACGGGTTTAAATTCCGGTAATTATATATATCGTTTAGAGATAGGAACTTACAGTAAAGCTAAGAAGTTAATAATAAAGTAGGTACATATCTTGGTAATTTTAAAAAATCTGAACTTCTTCCTTATTACGGATGAAAGCTTCTACAATTGAACAATTAATATTAAGCATATTTCAAGGAATTCGTAACGAAGTAAAATCTGTTCCGATTCATCGGAATGCGTGAAAAGAATTTCATGAACTGCGAAGCACATCACCGAAGGTAATTATTGCGGTTAATATCTAAATAGTTTGAGTATGAAAAATAATTTATTTTTATTTATTCTTTTATCTTTTGCTTTAATATCTTGTGGTCCAAGTTATAATACTGATTTTCAACCACCAAAATCAGGAGCGAATCCTGCCGATGTTTTTCCTGAAAAAATTGCCGGTTTGGATAGGATGATTTCCATGATGACTATTGAAGATCAAAGTTTTATAGGAGTAAAGTCAGTATATGGAAGTAATGATATATTAATTGAAGTTGTTAAAGCTTCAAATATTCAAGAAGGAAATAGGTATGTTGATGAGTTTACAGTTCCACGTATTGATAGTTATAGTTCTCATGGAAGAGCCAGAGTAAATGGAGTGTGGACTGGAAGAGGTAGCAACTCAGCCGGTGAAAAAATTTATGCTTGGCAAAATCAAAATTGGGTATATTTGATAACTGCAAAAAGTAATGACTTGTTTGAGCAAACTGTTAAAGAGTTTAAATATATTGATTTTCAATAAAATATACTTTTAAACTGATGTATTCAATGATTTGATAATACTATATTAATTACTAATGACTTATGATTTGTTGTAACTTATTGGTTATTAACTATTTAGTTTATCGCCTGCTGTTTAGAATCTAAGTAAGTGTTAATTTGGGTGTCTTTTAAGCTTTATTTTAAAAAACTCATTGATTTACAATTCCTCCGGATGCCAGCCTAATTCATCAAAAATAAATACTTCTTTAAAACCTTTTTCTAGAAGCAAATTTCTTACATCAGGAAGTAATGCCATAACATCCTTCGGATGATGAGTATCGGCGCTCATGCATATTTTGATATTTAGTTTTTTACATTGATCTATAATAAAGTTTGAAGGGTAAAACTCGTGATCCAAGGCTTTTAAAACTCCTCTTGTATTAATTTCTACAATGGAGTTACTTTTAGCAATGAGTTCAAGGCTTTCAAATACCAAGTTTTGATACCACTTTTCTGTTTCATCAAAAAAATAACGGTCTTTGTTGTATTTTTTTATCAAATCAAGGTGGGCAATTATATTTGGCTTTTCATTTACGATCATATCATTTACTTGTTGGTAATAATATTTTACCAAACGTTTTATATCACCTCCAAATAATTCGTTCAAACCTTTTTCATATAAAGGCTTTCCTCCATCGTAATCCCACGCACGTCCATTTTCAAAGAAACCTAGAAAATGAACACCTCCAATGGTATAATCAAGATTAAGATGTGCGAAATTTTTAATTCCGGTAATGTTTTTAATATAATCAATCTCCATTCCTAAAAATATCTTAATTTGTGCACTGTATTTTTTTTTCAATTCTTTTATTGTATTCAAGTATTCCAATAAATTTTCATATTTCATATTCCAACCGGAGTTAAAAGGAACAGGTGAATGACAAGAAAACCCATAAGCATACATCTTATGCTCTATTGCTGATTTAACATACAGTTCAGCTTCTCCTTTACCATCACTGTATTGAGTGTGGCTATGGTAGTTTGTCCATTTAAAATTATTTGTACTCATGCTTGATAGTTTTATTGTTGCATTTGATTGTAAATTTATTAATTAATTGTTAAATTTTTAATTTTTAGGCTATTATATTTGACTTTTTTTATAAAATGTTGTAGATTTGTTATAAATCTCTCCGATTTATCAGTATTTGTAACTTTTTAAGCTAGCAAGCATTGATGTAATTTTTTCATTTAGGTTTAGGTTAATGACTGGGCGGACTCCTTTCCGCCCTTTTTTATGTTTTGAACCGGTGTAATACCCTGAAACTGCTTGACTCGAAAAGTCAATAAATTTTAGGATTATGAGAAGAAAAGTAAAAGGCCATTCCCAATAACTACAATTTTTATATACTTTGAAAGTTGTGTTTTAGGAGCTCCTTAAAGTATTAATTTTACAGAATTTAAGGGAGAGGTTTGTTCATATTATTATAATTGAAAAAATGTTTAT
>JALWNR010000200.1 GCA_027083715.1 Bacteroidales bacterium | reverse complement strand
TTTCGTTACTGGAGAAAATGGTTTACATTTTGCCCGATAGAGGAGCTGAAAATGCAATTCCGGCAGAGGAGTGGCAAAATATGAATGAGGATTTTCAAAAAATATTTAAAGCCGATAATGTTGCTGATAAATTGATTGTAACATTAAATAAATGGCAGCCCGTATTTGCAAAATATATTCCTCCTGTGGAGAATGATATTAACGAACTACCTGATGATATGGATATTGATTTGTAAACCTAACTTATTTTTTACATTCATTATCTTAATTAAAAATCTAAACTCAATAATTAAAAATCATAACTGTGAGACAATATATATTTCAAGACCCAAAAGCAAAACGCAGAGCAATTCATTTTGCTGGAATATTTTCAATATTCAGCATTATTGTTTTATTAATTTTTCTTTTCATCCCTGAAATATCTCTGGCGCGCCCCGGTGGAGGTCAGTCTTATTCAGGCGGTAGTGGAAGTGGGGGCGGCGATGGTATTGCAGGTTTGATTTTTTGGATAATTCTTCAGCTTCCGCCACAAATTTCTGTTCCATTGATTATTGTAATTATCGTATTCTATTTTTTAAAAAATAAAAAAGAAAAAAATCATAATCAAACCATTACATCAGCACCTACCTATTCAAACAAATTTAATGAGTTTAACAGTGTGGAAAGCAGTTTGGAGACGCTCAAACAACAAGACCCTGATTTTTCGCGCCTGTTGTTTTGGGATTTTGTCGGTTCTGTATATCACAAATTTTACTCTTATCTTGGAGAATCAGCTTTGAAAAATCTGAAACCTTTTGTTGCGGATTATATCCTCAACGAAGCACAAAACAATCCGTTAAATAAGCAAACAAATATATCAGAAATTGTAATTGGAAATATAAAACTGGTTTCTGTTTATGAATCAGGCGATTACACGGGAATTGTTGTCGATATAAAATCAAATTATACACAGACCAAAGCAGGAAAAAGTACGCGCTTTATTTTAACAGAACGTTGGATGTTTAATCGTAAAAAAGGAGTACTTTCAAAAGCACCTGAACAAATGCGTGATTTAAAATGCCCTGCTTGCGGTGCACCGGCTGATTTTACCGATGCAGGGGAGTGTACTCACTGCGGTACTTTTATTGTTGCCGGTGAAATGCAGTGGTTTGTAAATCAAATTACAATAATTCGTCAGGAGGTGTTTAAAACCAAAGGTCTGGCACATTATGAGCAGGAGGTAGGTACCGATTATCCTACGGTGGTAAGTCCGTTGATAGATACTTATATTCAACGCTTTGTGCAAAATCATCAGCTGCAGGACTGGAGTTCATACTGGCAAAATTTTACAGACAATATTGCATATAAATACTTTACCGAGATTTATAAGGCATGGTCTGAGATGCAATGGCAAAAGGCAAGACACTTATTATCCGATCGGCTTTACGAATCCTATAATTTTTGGATTGAAGCTTATAAACGTGAACATTTGCAAAATAAGCTGGACAATCTGAGTATTAAAAAAATTGATATGGCTGCCATTGAGGTGGACAAATACTATGAAGCCTTTACGGTGCGTATTTTTGCATCTTGTTATGACTACGTCATAAACCAGGAAGGAAAAATACTGGGCGGTTCCAGAAAAAAAGCACGTTATTTTAGCGAATACTGGACATTTATGCGCCGAAACGGTGTCGAAATTAAAGAATCAGAATTTAGTTTGCATAATTGCCCTAATTGTGGTGCTCCTGCTGATAAAATGGGACAGGCTGCCGTGTGCGAATATTGTGGTGCAAAAATCAGTAACGGTGATTTTTCGTGGATTTTAACCCGAATTGTTCAGGATGAAGAATATGCGGGGTAATGATTTAATTATACAATGGTTCAATGTGATAATACCATGATGTGAAAACTACCGGTTTTCTGATGTTGGGTTCCGGGTGCGGCAATTGTATAAATTATTCAATTTCACAAACTTTTTACTTTATAAACTTTTAACTCATAAATGGAATCAATTACAAAAATATTTAAAATAGGAAATGGTCCGTCAAGCAGCCATACCATGGGACCTAAATTTGCAGCAGAGCAGTTTTCTGAAAAAAATCCGAATGCAGATTCTTTTAAGGTTTATCTGTACGGGAGCCTTGCTTTAACAGGCAAAGGGCACATGACCGATTATATTGTTGAAAAAACTTTACCAAAACCGGTGGAATTTATCTGGAAAAATGATGAAACTTTGCCTTTACATCCTAACGGGATGCGTTTTGAAGCCTACGAACAAAATAAAAAAACAGATGAGTGGGAAGTTTACAGTATTGGCGGTGGCGAAATAATGGATGCAAACAGTGAGGCACAGGAAGAGCATATCTACAAACAAGAAACCATGAAAGAAATTCTTGACCATTTAGAGCAGGAAGGAGGAACCTTGTGGGAATATGTTTTAAAAACTGAGGGAGAGCAAGTTGCAGATTATTTGAGAGAGGTTTGGGAAACCATGAAAGATGCCATTCACCGAGGTTTGGAAGCCGACGGTACATTGCCGGGAGTACTTAAATTACGAAGAAAAGCCCCCTCATATCATGTAAAAGCACGCATGCAAAATAAATTTGCTGAAGACGATACTTTTCTTTTTGCCTATGCACTGGCAGTTTCAGAAGAAAATGCAGCGGCAGGAAAAGTGGTTACCGCTCCAACATGCGGCTCATCAGGAATTTTGCCTGCTGTTTTATATCTTTTTTATAAAAAATATGAGTTTTCGGAAGAGCGAATTGTTAAGGCTCTGGCTGTTGCCGGATTAATCGGTAATTTAATCAAGGAAAACGCTTCGGTTTCTGGAGCAGAAGTTGGTTGTCAGGGTGAAGTAGGAGCAGCTTGTTCAATGGCAGCTGCAGCTTGTACACAATTACTGGGCGGTACCAGTTATCAGATTGAATATGCTGCGGCTTCCGGTTTGGAACATCATTTAGGTTTGACCTGTGATCCGGTTGCCGGCTTGGTGCAAGTACCTTGTATTGAGCGTAATGCATTTGGTGCTCAGCGTGCTTTGGATGCAGCATTATACGCCATTCATTCAGATGGCAGGCACATGATACCTTTTGATAATGTTGTGGAAGTAATGGAACAAACAGGGCACGATTTACCCAGTCTTTATAAAGAAACATCGCTTGGGGGTTTAGCAACCATTGGTATTAACGGCAGACCGCCAAAGTAGTACAACTCTTTGAGTTGTGAAACAATTCAGAAAATTTATTGTACAAAAAAAAGGCGGGTAACCACTCCCGCCTTTCAACCTTTAACCTAATTACTAACCTAAAACCTATTATGAAAAAACTATCTTTTAAATTGTTTTAACACTGCAAAGATAAATATGAAATAAGCGTATTCCCTAATTAAAATTGTTAAAGAATGTTAAACAAACTGTTAAATAGTGTTAATTATCTTGTACCATAGCATTGAATGTTGTGAAGCCAGCAGCTTAAAAGCTGTATTATGTTTAATGTTTTAAAACTGAAATCTTAATAAAAACACATAAAACAGTCCAAACTGATAATCATAGACTAGGGTTCCTGAATCTATATCAAAAGTTTCAAGCAGTACATTTTTATGATTGCTGAGGTTTTGTACATCCAGTGCAATTTCAGTATTCATTTTTTTGTGGTTCAGTTTAAAGGAAATTCTTCCATCTAGGCGAAAGTATGCAGGATAGCTTGGTTCATAGGCTCTGGTATAATCCAAAATTTTTTCACCGTAGTATTGTGATAATTCCAAATCAACAGGAATGTAATGTTTCCCTCCCGCTGTTACTGTTTTAAAATCAAGCGACAGGGAATTGTGTTTTCTGATATCAAAGGAGTAACCCAGCAAGGCATTCAGCACATAATTACTGTTGTAAATGGTGTTGCGTTCTATACCATCGCTGCCTTTGTATTTTGAATCAAACAAGGATGCGGTGAGCAAAAAGTAATAATTATTACTCAAAAATTTCTCAAAAGTAATTTCTAAACCGTAATTTTTACCTGTTCCTTTGTTTACCAAACTATCTTCCCGGTCAGAATAAAAATCATTACCAAAATTTATTAATGAGTAATACGATGGCTTTTGCTCAACCGGTATATTATAAAGGTATTGGTAGTAAGTCTCTATTTTTAAACGTAAGTTTTTGTTAATCAGATAATCGTAAGACAAAATATAGTGATTACTTTTTGAAAAATCCATATTTTTATTGGTCAGAACCCGATTGCCGTTGTTCTGTTCTGTTTCCAGAAAATATAAAAAACGTGGCTGTAATTGGCTGTGCATTCCAAATCCGGCACTTACGGAATGCTTTGCACTAATATCCCATTCGGCACTAAGGCGTGGTTCCATTGTCCAATGGTTATTAAGGGTAAAATACTGAAAATGCAATCCGCCATATACCGTAAAATTATCGGTGAAATTGTGCTGATATTGTCCGTAGGACTGTATCAATAGCATTTTTTCACTGTTCACATCGGTTAATAGGTAATATACATAGTCGTTTGTTAAAGCACTGTCGGTATAATTTGCCGAGTACAAATCAAGTGTAACACCAAAATTGTAATTATTTTTTGCATTTATTTTTTGTGAAAATTTACTGCTAAACGAATATTTTGTTTCCGACGATTTATCACCGTAATAGGTAAGGGCAGGGGCATTTTGGTAGGCTGAGTCTGCACGCGCGCTGGTTCCTGTATAAGATGCTGCCAGTGTGGTGTTTATACGCGTATTTTTATTGAAAAAATAAAGGTGTTCCAAACCGGTAACTCCCATGTCTGAACCAAAACGAAAATCCAGATTGTTGTGTCCGAATGTCCAGTCGCCCTCCTTTCGGTCTTTGTTCAGTACTTCAATATAGCTGGTACCACCCACACCAAAAAGCGAAAAGCGTCCGGCTTTCTTTGTGGGAACATTAATTTTAAACGACAAATCCTGATATTGCGGAATACCCGAAACACCAAAATTAATGCCCAAAGCATCGAAAACAGCAAGTGTAGAATACCGGTAGCTCAATAAATAAGATGCTTTTGATTTTTTAGAAAAAGGACCTTCTGCACCCAGTTCAAAACCGTTCATTCCTATTTGTGCCACAAATTCATGGGTTTTATTGTTTCCATTGCGCATATTCAAGTCAAATACACCTGCCGTAGCATTACCGTATTCAGCAGGAAACGCACCGGTAAAAAAATCAGAATTGTCTAAAAGATTATTGTTCAGAATGCTGATGGGACCTCCGGTAGTTCCTAATGTTCCAAAATGATTAGGGTTTGGAATGTTAATGCCATCGAGCATCCACAGCAAACCCAAAGGTGAATTTCCACGGATAATTATATCGTTGCGCTGATCTCCGGCAGCCATTACCCCTGCATAATTAGCTGCCATCCGTGCCGGGTCAAACCATGTGCCCGCATACCGTTCGGTTTCTTCCACTGTAAAAGAGCGAGCACTTACTTTTGCCATCTCGTTGAGCGGTTTATCTTTTCTGCCGTATGCTTTTACTACTACTTCGTCTGTTGTTATTACCAGCTCCGTCATTTCAATATTCAAAATCAGCTCTTTACCAGATTTAATGGTTAAAGCTCGTAAATATACCGGCTTATAGCCCATAAATCTTACTGCAATATCTTGTTTTCCGATGGGTACATTTTTTAAGGTAAAACTACCATCATTTTCCGAAACCGTACCAATAAGCGGTTTACTGTTTATTACTATAATATTTGCTCCGGGTATCGGGCTTTTTGATGTGGCATCTATTACTGTTCCGCGCACAGTTTGGGTATATTCTTGTGCACTAGCAATATAAATTAATGGTAACATACATATTAATAAAAGATATTTTTTCATCTCAAAAATGGGTTAATTGGTATATTGGTAAATTACTCTAATTAGTTAATTTGTATTTTGGTTTATAC
>JALWNR010000199.1 GCA_027083715.1 Bacteroidales bacterium | reverse complement strand
TCATTATATCTTCGGTAGTTAAATTACCCGAAGAATTTAATCAAAAAGCAGGCAAATATACCCAAAAAATTATTTACTTAGATAAAAATACTAGACTCCCGATTATAAATAATTACAAAAGTAAAGCAAGTTTGGGTAAAGATAGAATTGCAGCAGCAGTAGGTGCAAATACTATTTTCCCAAATACAAACGTTTTAGTGATTGATGCAGGAACGGCTTTAACCATTGATTTTGTTTCGGATAATAACGAATATATGGGCGGAAACATATCTCCCGGAATGCAAATGAGGTTTAAAGCATTAAAAACATTTACAAGCAAATTGCCTTTATTGGATAAAAGTGAGGAGTTTTATTTAACCGCAGACAATACAAATGATGCTATTATTTCCGGTGTCCAAAATGGAATTATCTTTGAAATGGACTCTTATATTAATGAATATAAAAAAAAATATACTGATTTAAAGGTAATTTTGACGGGTGGAGACAGTTTTTTCTTTGAGTATAAGTTAAAAAATCGCATATTTGCAAAACCTTTTTTAACAGCAGTTGGTTTAAACAGAATTTTAGAATACAATGCAAAACAGATATAGAAAATTATTATTGGTAACATTCAGTCTATTTATTACTGTATTTATCTACGGACAAGGCAGCACATCGCCATTTTCAATGTACGGAATCGGAAATTTACGATATGAAGGTTTTGCCCGCAACAGGGCAATGGGAGGCTTAAGCGCTCCTTTATACTCACCCTACCACTTAAACCCATCTAACCCGGCATCATATAGCGCATTGGTACAAAACTCATTTATTTTTGAGGTAGGAATGACCGCCAGTTACCAGATTTTAGAAACTCCTGATAAAAAATATAAAGATTTTAATGGAAATGTAAGCTATATTTCAATAGGTTTTCCTCTTACAAAATGGTGGCGTTCAGGTCTGGGCTTGATACCCATGTCAAGCATTGGTTATGATATTCAACAAACCATTGAAACCGGAACAGATGAACAAAATTTAGCAACTATTTACAGTGGAGAAGGAGGTATAACCAACCTTTACTTTGATAATTCGTTCAGCATATTCAAATCTTTATCATTAGGTATTAAGTTTTCATACTTATTTGGTCCATTAATTTACCGTAGCACCAGTATAAGCTACAATACAAACTCGGCTTCCACCATAGAACGGAAAGACCAAGCAAATATTAGTTCTTTTAGCTATAAAGCAGGACTCCATTATCACCGAAAAATTCATGAAAAACTGTTTTTAAATATTGGAGCAACCTATGGATTTAATACCGACTTAAATGCAGATAATCATACTTTAATTCTAAATACAATAACAAAACCCAGAGGTAATTTACGCGACACAATATTGGATATTACTCAAAACATTGGTGTGCTGGAAATTCCACAATCATTTTCTGTTGGAACATCATTACGAATCAACAATAAATTAGAACTGGGGATGGATTATTCTGTATCTTACTGGTCTAAATCTAAATTTTTCGATAAAAATTACACCTTTGCCGATTATGATAAACTGGCATTTGGAGCAGAATACATTCCGGATATAGCCTCTAATAAATACCGGAATTTAATTAGATACCGTATCGGAGCGAATCTATCAAATTCTTATTTAGTTTATCAAGATACCCAACTAAAAAGTTATGAAATTTCATTAGGGGCAGGTTTACCAATAAAACGTTCACCAACTTTAATAAATTTTGCATTGAGTTATCAAAAAAAATATATTCCGGGCATAAATATTGTTGCTGAAAACTATTTTATGTTTCAGCTAAACCTAAGTTTACAAGATATCTGGTTTAAGAAAAGGGTTTGGCAATAAAACATAAATTTATAATATTGCGTTAAATAAATTGTTAATGATAAACTTGCAAAATAAGTGTATCTACTATTTTTGCAAGATTTAAAAGTAAATTAAAATAGAATACCTATGAAAAAGAATTTAGTGTTGATGTTTGTATTTGTGGTTTTTCTTGGAGGGAAAGGTTTTGCCCAATCAGCAGAAGAACTATTCAAAAAAGGCTTTCCAAAATTAGGAACTGAACTTAAATGTTCAGAAGGTAGAACGAGTCTTACACCACAAGAAGTGGTAGATTTCAGAGAACAATTAAAGCGTTTGTCCGATGCGGATGATGATATTATTGCCTACGAAGCAGGTGCTTTAACTGACGAAAACTACAAAGTTTTTACTAACAAAGAACTAAAAAAAACGGATATTGATGCACTTAAAAAAATGATTCATGATAAGCGCTGGAAAATCATTGCTTATATGGGAACATTGACAAAATACGGTGCCGATGATTTGGAATGTAAAAAAAGAATTACACTTTTTAAGCAAGCCTTAAAAATGAAAAATTATGAAGATGCTTATAAAAATTGGAATTATTTGTTCCACTATTATCCACTATCTACCAAAAGTATTTATTCAAATGCAAATAAAGTTATAGGATATAAATACAATAAAGCATCAAAAGAAGAAAAACCTGCATGGGTAGATACATTAATGATGGCTTATGATCAAAGAATAAAATACTTTGGAAACGATGCCAAATATCCTAAAGGATATATTTTAGGAAAAAAAGGTCGTGATTTATACAAATTTGATAAAACAGCACTTGAAAAAGCTTACGGATACTTAAAAGAATCTATTGATCTTCAAGGAATTAAGTCTGAGGATGTAGTTCTTTACGAATATATGCGTCTTACCGAAGAGATGTATAAAGCAGGTAAAATCGATGCAGATGTTGTGGTTGATAATTATTCCATAGTTAGTGATTTATTAACAAAACGCTTGGCTGCGGTAAGCAATAAAGAAAAAACAAAAAAAGCTATTGACGGGGTTGATTTAATTTTCTCTAACAGTGAAGCAGCTACATGTGATAAGATTATTGGTGCATACGATAAAAAATTCAAAGCAGAGCCTGAGAATCTTGAATTATTAGAAAAAATTGCCGGCATACTTGATGAAAAAGATTGTACAGATTCTCAATTATTTTTTGATGTGGCTGTAAAATTAAATGAATTAAAGCCCTCTGCTTTTTCAAGTTACAGTATTGCCAATATGTCTTTAAAGAAAAAAGAGTATAAAAAAGCATCAGAGTTTTTGAAAAAAGCCATTGAATTAGAAACTAATGACAGCTTAAAAGCGAAATACTACTTTAAATTAGCACAAACAACCGATCAAATGGGAAATAAAGTTCAAGCAAGAACATATGCCCAAAAAGCCATAAGTTTACGCAAAAATTATGGTGCTCCTTACATGCTGATTGCCACTTTATATGCAAGTAGCGGTTGTACTAAACTTTCTAAACCCGAAGGTGAGTTAGCACGTATTTCGTATTGGGTTGCGGTAGATAAACTAATTCAAGCAAAAAGCGTGGATCCATCAATAGCAGAACAAGCCAATAAATTAATTGGTCAGTATTCAAAAAACTTCCCTAATAAGGAAGATGCATTTTTCTTAGGAATCACCAAAGGAAGTAAAGTAACAGTTGGTTGTTGGATCAATGAAACAACTACTGCAAGATTTAGGTAATCTGTAAATACTATATATGCACGGGATAGCCATGTTTTAGTTCTAAAATATGTTATCCCGTGTTTGTTTATATACAAAAACAATTTCTATTTTTTTTAAGAAAACAGGCTTTAAATTGAACAAATTATAGTTTTTAAAAATGTTCTCATGATTAAATTACATCCAAACATATTGCTTTTTGTATTTTTTTTTATTAACTCCTGCTCTGATGATATACCTAAAATAAACCGAATAACCAGTAAAGAAGACCTACCCACCATAACTATTGATAATATTGAAAGTTCATTTACGGAAAAAGGCAGAATAAAAGGTATCCTAAAAGCAAAAAGAATGGAAGTTTATAATGATGTAGTCGAACCATTTACTAAATTTCCTAAAGGAATAAGTATTGTTTTTTTTGATAAAGATGGTAATCTAGAATCAAGTATGACAGCAAAATACGCTATTTATTATGATAAAAAACAAACTTGGGAGGCAGTTGGTAATGTGGTAATGTCAAACATAAAAGGAGATATTCTTAAAACAAGTCATCTTTACGGAGATGAAAAAAAACAAAAAATTTACACTGATAAACTTGTTCGCATTACCAAATCAAACGGGAGTGTAATTGTTGCCGACTCAGGATTTGAATCAAACACTAATTTTACAATTTATAAGTTTATTGATGTTAGTGGGCGCATAGCAGTAAAAGATGAATTTGAGAATACACCGGATACAATTCCTCAATAAGTTGAAAATTAAGAGGCAAAGATACATAATCACCAAGCTCTTGCTTGTAGCAAAAGGGTTAAAATGATGATAACGGAAACGATATGCAAATTAGTGTCTGCATGTTCCATATATCGCAAACATAAGGAGAATCATCTGGAAAAAAATTAATCTTCACATCATTGATTTAATAATCTATATCGTATGAAACATATTTGGATGGTAGTTGCAATATTAAGTTTACTGGCAGGAATACATAAGACCTGGCGATTGGGACTGCAAGAATCATATTTATTTTTTATCTTTGCCTTTATTGCTTTCATTATGTACCTGATTAGAAAAAACATGGGGAAACCTAAAAAATTATAAAATTGGAAGACATCTGGCTGTTAATATTAATAAGTATCGCTTTTTCCGCCTTTTTTTCAGGAATGGAAATAGCTTTTATTTCTGCTAATAAATTACGCATTGAACTCGATAAAAAGCAAGGTAGTTTTGCATCACGTATTGTTGATATTTTTATGCACAACCGAGGACAATACATTGCTACCATGCTTGTAGGAAATAATATTGCCTTGGTTATTTACGGTATTTTAATGGCTGAACTTTTAGAAATGCCCTTAATTGAACTTTTTGGACATTCTGAAATGATGGTACTACTGGCTCAAACCATGATTTCCACATTAATTATTTTGGTAACCGCCGAATTTCTACCTAAAACATTGTTCCGTATCAATCCGAATAAAATCCTTAATCTTTTTTCTTTTCCGGTTTTAATAGTTTATTATCTTCTTTTCCCTATTTCAAAATTTACTATGTGGATTTCATCATTTTTACTAAAAACTATTTTGGGAGTAGATATTAAAGAAGAGCCCGAAAAAAATGTATTTGGCAAAATTGATTTAGACCATATGATTGATGCCAGCCAACCTGAAACAGAATTAAAAGAAGAAATTGAGCACGATATAAAACTTTTTCAAAATGCTTTGGATTTCTCAAAGATTAAATTACGTGAGTGTGTGGTGCCACGTACAGAACTAGTTGCTTTAGAAATCAATAGCCCTATCAGCAAACTAAAACAAAAATTTATTGAAACAGGCCTCTCCAAAATCTTAATTTACGAAGAATCCATTGATAACATAATTGGTTATGTACAATCATCAGACTTATTTCATAACCCGAAAGATATACGCTCCATGCTAAAATCATTGATTATAGTTCCTGAAACCATGCCGGCACAAAAATTATTAAATAAATTTATGAAACAACAAAAAAATATAGCGTTAATTGTTGATGAATTTGGCGGCACGGCAGGAATTGTTACCACAGAAGATATAATTGAAGAAATTTTTGGAGAAATTGAAGATGAACATGATTCCGGTGAGTTACAAGAAACAAAAATTAATGATAATGAATATATTTTTGCCGGCAGACTTGAAATTGATTACCTAAACGAAAAGTACAATCTTGAAATCCCCGAATCGGAAGATTATGAAACCATAGCAGGTTTTATTTTACACTTTCACGAAGAAATACCCAATGAAAATGATTTAATTGAGATAGCCCCTTTTAAATTTCATATTTTAAAGGTGGAAAGCCCGCGAATTGAACTGGTTAAATTAATTAAAAGCTGAAAAATTAATTTT
>JALWNR010000198.1 GCA_027083715.1 Bacteroidales bacterium | reverse complement strand
TTGCACTGCAAAATTTGAAACAAGCGAGAATAGCTCAGTTGGTAGAGCACAACCTTGCCAAGGTTGGGGTCGCGGGTCCGAGTCCCGTTTCTCGCTCTTTTTTTATGCTCTTTAAAGTTAATGGATGCCCAGGTGGCGGAATTGGTAGACGCGCTGGACTTAAAATCCAGTGGCCATTGCGGCCGTGCCGGTTCGATCCCGGCCCCGGGTACTCTAATAAAAACTCAGCTATATAATAGCTGAGTTTTTTCTTTCCTATAATTTTAAATCATTAATTAACCTCAATTCAAACCAGAAACTATTAGAGGTATTTGATACTCACAACCATATAACACATTGGGTATCAGGGTGTTGGATTGCTGTCATATAAGATACATCAAACAGGAAAAATTAGGGCGAAAGTATCATGCCTACGGTATTTTTTGCTCAAAAAATATTATTTTTAATATGAAATTACGTAGCAATGGTATATTTGTTAGCACAAATGTTAATCCGTGGAAAAATATCCGAATAAAAGATGAATTGCGTAGCATTGATATATTTGCGATACGATTGTAAATTCATGTATCATTTAAAAAATCTATCGGAACGGTGTATATTCAAGAAAATAATTTCTAATTTTGATTAAACCTTAAAGCCCGAATCAATGATTAACAATATTTTTGCAAAATATTATCCGCTGCGTTTAACCGGATTAATTGGTGGTTTATTTCTTTTTTTTCTCATTCTTTACCTGAATATTGATCCCGAAAAACCCGTTATCGGACGCACTATGGCTGTGGCTGCTCTGATGGCTGTTTGGTGGATTACCGAAGCCATACCGATTGCTGCCACGGCATTATTGCCTTTGGTATTATTTCCGCTTCTGGGAGTTTCCGATGGTAAATCCATTGCATCAAATTATGCCAACAATATTATTTTCCTGTTTATTGGCGGATTTATTATGGCACTTGCCATGGAACGGCATAATTTGCACAAACGCATTGCATTAAAAGTATTGATACATACCGGAACAGGTGCCAACCGCTTATTGTTTGGTTTTATGTCTGCTACGGCTTTTCTTTCAATGTGGATGTCAAATACGGCAACAGTAATGATGATGTTACCCATTGCTAATTCCATTATTTTAAAACTCGAAGAAGACGAAGGCAAAGAAAACATAAAAAATCTGGGTATTGCCCTTTTGCTGGGTATTGCATACAGTGCCTCAGCCGGAGGCATTGCCACACTAATCGGCACACCGCCAAACCCTGCTTTTGTAAAAATTTATTCCATTATGTTTCCCAATGCAGCGGAAATATCTTTTTCGCAATGGATGCTATTTGGTTTTCCGGTGAGTATTTTTATGATTTTGGCGGCTTGGTTTGTAATTACACGTATTTATCGCTCTCAACATAAAATTACAGGAAGTACTGAAATTTTTAAAGAAAAATACAAAGAGTTGGGCAAACTGCATTTTGAAGAAAGAGTGGTACTTTACGCATTTATTGCTTTAGCATTACTGTGGATTACACGTAGTGGTTTCGACTTTGGCAGTGTCAAAATTCCGGGATGGTCATCTGTTTTTACGAATCCAAAGTACATTAACGACGGAACGGTGGCAATTGCCGTATCATTACTATTATTTATTATTCCTTCAACGCGCGAGCGCGGCGATCGTATTTTAGCACTAAATGTATTGAATCAGCTGCCTTGGGGAATTATCATTTTATTTGGCGGAGGTTTTGCTCTGGCAGGTGGATTTGTTGACTCCGGTTTATCTCTGTGGATGGGTGAAAAGTTGAAAGCAATTGGTCATTTACCGCCTTTTGCACTGATATTTATTATTGCGCTATTTATGTCGTTTCTTACAGAAATTACTTCAAACACAGCCACCACACAAATTTTACTGCCTGTACTGGCAGGTTTGGCAGTGTCTATTCAGGTAAACCCGTTGTTGCTTATGCTGCCCGCAACAGTAGCAGCTTCCTTGGCGTTTATGTTACCTGTGGCTACACCACCTAATGCCATAGTTTTCAGTACCGGAAAATTAAAAATCAGGCATATGATGCGCACCGGCTTTTGGCTGAATATGATTGGTGTTATTATTACTACTTTATTTAGCTATTTTTGGGCACAATATGTATTTGATATGTAAAATATTGCACAAAAGTAGTTTTTTTTAAAATACTGATATTTTTTATAATTTTATCTTTGTCAAATATTTCAAAATCAAAGCAGGTGTAATGAAACAAATTATCAAGTATTTTACTTCAAATGAACAAGTAAGTTTATTTGACAAGCAAAAAACACAATCCCTAATTATTCTTTCATTGATAGGGCTTTTGCTCATTACTTTAAATATATTACAAAACATAGTATTTCGGACAGAAAATTTTTTTGTTTCAATTGTTTCCTCAACAATTATAGGAACAATTTTAATTGCCAGTTTATTTATTTTGAAAAATAAGGGAATTAAATTTGCAGGAATTTTTTTTTCATTGGCTCTAATTATAATTCTCTCTTTGGCTCTAATCATTCTAAAAAAAGATGTTTCTGCTCTTTTTAAATTCATGCAGGGATTTTATTCATTATTAGCAGTTTTATCGCTGGGTATATTATTTGCTTCAAGAAATATTATTATTATTAATGCAGTTATTATCCTTATTGCAACCACACGTGTTTATATTTTTGCAATAAATCAAATGCCTGATAAAATTGCTTTATTACGAGCAGGATATATTAATCATGCGATTGCAATAATTATTGTTGCTTTAATTCTATATTTTACTAAAAAATTTATTTCAAATGCCATCAACGAAGCAGAGGAAAACGCAAAAGTAAAAGAAAAACAAAACAATAAATTAAATGCTTTGTTTGAGTTAATGAAAGAAACCTCCGCTGGTTTAGCCGTATTATCAAAAGAAATAAATAATGCAGCAAATTCATTGAGTTCTAATGCAAACCAGCAAGCTTCTGGTATAGAAGAAATATCAGCAACCATGGAAGAAATGACTGCAGCAATAATACAAAATGCTGAAAATACTACACAAACTGCTCAATCAATCAATAGTACAAATGAGTTTGTGAAAAAAAGTAATACGGTTATTTCTAACTCATTAAAAGCTATTCATAACATAAATTCACGAATTGGGCTCATACGTGAAATTGCAGGAAAAACAAACTTATTAGCATTAAACGCAGCCATAGAGGCAGCACGTGCAGGAGAAGCCGGTAAAGGATTTTCGGTAGTTGCTGCCGAAGTTAAAAAACTCGCCGATAATAGCAGTAAAGGAGCAAAAGAAATTGTTGATTTAGTCCGAACGGCCATGAAAGATTCTGACAGAGCCGGAAATTATCAAAAGCAAATATCGGGAGATATTAAAAATATTAATCAGTTATCACTGAATTATCTGCAACATCGCATGAACAAAAAAATAGTATTGAACAAATTAATTCTTCAATAATTCAAATAAACGAATCTGCACAAGAAAATGCTTCTATTTCGGAACAATTGGTTAATGCAGTTAAAAATCTTGCTGTTCAGGCAGAAAAATTAAACAATATTCTTCATAGGGATATTTAACCCGCAAAATTACCTTCGGTGAGGTGCTTCGCAGTTCACCGAGTTATTTCGGTTATAAGGCGGAATTGCTGCTTCCCATCATAACATATGTTTTTGATTGTGAATATACTATTAGCATCTAAACATTATGATTTAGTTCATATTCGTAAAGATATGAGCCTAAGTGTACTTGTTGTCCAATTATTGAATAACAATTTCTTCTTTTGCATTCACAAACAAGATATCTCTTATCCCGGGAAATTTCATAAAAGCTGCCTCATTGTTTTCATTATCAAGGCAGTTTCTGTCAAAGCCTATAATCACTAAATCAGTATATCGTGATTTTGCATGTATCAGGTTTTCCAATTTATCTTTATAGGGCAAAGCAATTATATTTTGCTTTGAAATAGGTAGCCTACCATCATTAATAACTTTTGTCAATGCATTAAATTCTTCTTTCATTTGCTCTTTTGGAAAAGCAACATATATTTTTATGTTTGCTTTCTCCCAATCTTTGTGTCCTTTTATAATATATGAAAGCAAAATCATTAAATTAGCATTATTGTAATCTTTGTTGGTAATCCAAACATCTAATGTAGATCTAAACCCAAAATTATGTCCGGTTGTTCGTAGAATTAATAAATTAAAATCCACAATTTCCGCCATTTTACATCCTATTTTTACATTTTCCTGTTCATCTTTGTTGTTTTGTTTAAATTCTAGCAATAAAGTATTGTTTTTCAGACCGGAAAAGCCTGATATTTGAATTACTTGTGCAATAGCTGAAGTAAAAGAAGGTGAAATTACTGTGTTTACAAAAACCGAAGAACCACTAGATTTTACTATTTTAAGCAATTCTTTTTTATCTTCTTCCACTTTCTCAATATTCTTTTTTTCAAGCATTCCTTGCAAATAGGAGTAATAAGTTCCAAAACCATAATAATCAGACAACCACGTAATTAAACTAAAAGCTTCTAAACGTTCGTGGGTTTTATTGCTTATGGCTATTACAGAAGGTCGCCAGCTCATTACCGGTAAAGTTTCGTGTCGTTTTTGAATCTCAAGATGAAGCTGCCGGGTTAATTGAAAAAGAACATTCTGAAACATAGTGGATAAATCCTGATTATTCTTATTTTTTGAATGGATTCCCAAATAAGTTAGGTACAAGAAAGCAAAAGCCAGAATTGCATAAACAGGCTGCATTTGCAACATAATCAATACGCTCAAGACGGCTCCTAATAACGATAAATACCATTTGGAGCGAAAAGTAGGACGGTACGAAGGGTTTCCTGCAAAATGCTCTAAAAATGAAATGGCACACAAAGCACCATATGTAGTCATAAAAAACATACTTATCAGTTTAGCCACAAAATTTATATCGCCCAACATAATAAAAGTAATGGCAATTAATGAAACAATTAGTAATGCTTTTACCGGTTCGTTTTTTTCTCCTTTTCCTGAAGCCAATACATTGTTTAATTTTTTCCATGGAAAAATATTATCTTTTGCAATAGCTTGTAAAGTACGTGGAGCTATTAAAATTGAGCCTATTGCCGAAGAAAGGGAGGCTGCTGCCAAACCGATTGGAATAATGGGTCCCCAAAGGGCAATTTTACTCATTATTAACTGGTCGCTTACTAATTCTTCGGGGCTTGCATTAAAATACAATTTAATTACTACCAAGGTATAAATGAGCATGCCTGTAAGGGTTGCTGCCAAAGTACCCCAAGGAATGGATTTACCCGGGTCTTTTAAATCGCCCGATAAACCAACACCGGCTGTCATACCTGTAAATCCGGGAAATACTATAGCAAAAACAATAAAGAAACCATCCCCCCCTTCAATTTTATCAAATAAACTAATATGCTCCGAAGGAGCCGAGCCTCCCATGAAAAATAAAATTAAAGATACAGCAAGAATTGATGCAACTACCCAGAGCATTTTTACGCCAAGGTCTGCTCCTTTTGTGAGCATAAAAATTATGAGTAGTACTGCTGCCGGTAAACTTATCATCCGTACATCCGGCATAAAACCAAACTCCTTTTGGATGTAAGGAAAAAGAGGTGTAAATGCTTCGGAAAAAGCAATCATATAAAAAGCAATGGATATAATTTGAGATATTGCCAGTGCCAGACCTATTGCACCACCTATTGACAAACCAAATGAACGGCTGATAATATAATACTCTCCCCCACCCTTTACTTTCAGGTTTGTAGCAATTTCTGCAATAGCAAGCCCTGTTGGAATTGTTACGGCATGTCCTAACACAATTATCATTAATGTGCCCCAAAGACCAAGATTGCCTACAGCATAGCCAAAACGTAAAAAAAGGATTGCTCCTAGAATGGTACTTATTGCAGCTAAAAATACAGGTGCGGTTCCAAAACCGTGTCCATTTGGGATATTATTATTTTTCA
>JALWNR010000197.1 GCA_027083715.1 Bacteroidales bacterium | reverse complement strand
GAACACGGACAGGGTGTCCTGGTGATAGAGCTGGCGGGCGGAGAGGTTGACCGCCAGGCGCCGCGGCAGGCAGCCGGCGGCCTGCAAGCGCCGCGCGTCGGCAATGGCCTGGCGCAGCACCCATTTGCCCAGATTCAGGATCAGGCCGCTCTCCTCGGCGATGGGAATGAAGCGATCCGGCGCGATCATGCCTTCGTCCGGGTGCGGCCAGCGCACCAGGGCCTCGATCCCGGTCACCTTGCCCGTGTGCAGATCGAACTGGGGCTGGTAGTAGACCTGCAGCTGTTCGTTGCGGATCGCGCAACGCAGGTCGTTCTCGATGGTGAAGCGGTTGGCCGTGGCGGCCTGGATCTCCTCCGACGAGAACTGGATGCTGTTGCCGCCCCGGTCCTTGGCGTAGTACATGGCCGATTCGGCATGCTTGATGAGGATGTCGGGCTCGGTGCCGTTTTCGGGATAGCGGGCGATGCCGATGCTGGCATCGAGATAGACCTCCTTGCCGTCGAGCCGGAAGGGCTGGCTGAACTGTTCCTGAATGCGCCGGGCCTGGGCCAGGGCGGCATCCCGGTCCGGCAGATCGGAGAACAGCAGCACGAAATCGTCGCCGCCGAGCCGGGCCAGGGTGTCCTGTTCGCTGATGGTGGCTGTAGCTCAGTTGGTTAGAGCACCGGATTGTGGTTCCGGGGGCCGTGGGTTCAAGTCCCATCTTCCACCCAAAAAATTACCAAAACTCAAAGAAGCCGTTTCATTTAGAAACGGCTTTTTTATTGTCCGAATTTTTCTTCCTTTTATCTTTTTGAACAGCTTGTTTGTAAATTCTCCTATATAAGTTGTCAAAAAAAAAGCCAGCCTGATATAATTAAAGATAAAATTTATTATATTCGTATCATTATTAATCACTTTAAAAACAATTGAAATTATGGGACATCCTAAATTTTTAGTAAAAACAGGAAATGACGGAAAATACTATTTTAACCTAACCGCCAAAAATGGACAAGTAATTTTATCCAGTCAAGGTTATGCTTCAAAATCAGGCTGTGAAAATGGAATTGAATCGGTAAAGAAAAATGCAAAAGAGGATATGTTTGAGCGCAAAGAAGCAAAAGACGGTCAAGTTTATTTTGTATTAAAAGCAGCCAACTCACAAGTTATTGGTAAAAGCGAAATGTACAAATCAAAAGCATCTATGGAAAACGGTATTAAATCGGTTATCGAAAATGCACCGAATGCCGAAATGGAAATGGAATAAATATTTTTCCTTCAAAAAATAAAAAAGCCGTTTAATTTTTTTGAGCGGCTTTTTTATTAGTTTTCGTAAGTATTGAAACTATGCACTTTAGTACATCTTGCTTTCAGCTTCTAAATATATTTTTATTTTATTCACACAACTTGCAAATTTAAAGTGCATCTAAAAAATCACATTTACATTTGGATGTGCTTTTTTATATTTATCCATAAAAGGCTTCATTATTTTTGTATTGTAACACTTAACCGTTTGCAAACGTTCCAAATTCCAAATTGGTTTTAACCATCTTACCGGTGTACTCGAAAATTCAAGATGCACCAAATTATGCATATTTTCTAAAGCATTCAAATTTTTAACTTTTGTACCGGTAATTTTTAAAATTTTTAATTCTTTTAAGTTTGCGATGGGTGTTAAATCATCTATTTGGGTATTTGAACAGTCTAAAAATTCTAATTTAGTTAGATTTTTCACCGGTTCAAGACTACGTATCGGGTTTCGGGCACACTTTAATTTAGTCAGATTTGTTAAATTTTTAAGTGCTACCAAATCCATAACATCTGTATCGGTAAATTTCAGTACTTCAAGTTGTGTAAGCATTTCCAAAGGTTTTAAACCTCTAATTCCCGAATTGTTTTTCAAATCCAATTCTGTAATATAACTCATTTCAGCAAGTTGCAAACGTCCCGGTTCTTTTTTAAACGGTACTTTTTCTTTAAAAATGTTTTTCCAATTATTATCCAGTAAATTCCACCATTTTTTCAGCTCATCAGATTGATACACAACTACAGTTTCAGGTTTACGAACTTTAAACAAACTCACTGCCATTTTGTCTAACTTAGTATTATCGGCATAAATTAATTTCAGATTTTTTAAATTTGCTATGGTCAATAAACCATTTATATCGGTATTGTCGGCATAAAGAGTTTCTAATTTATTGCACCCCATTAATGGAAGTTGATTAATGCTTGTAAATGATATATCTAATTTTTCAAGGTTCGACAAGCTGCCAACAGGTGTTAAATCAGTAATTCCCAAATGGCTGCAATTTATTTCTTTCAATTCAATCAATTTGGACAAAATGTTTAAATCAGTGATTTTTGTATTTGAAATATCGATTTTTTCCAGATGAATCAAATTACTAAGTGGTGTAAGATCCGAAATATCTTCATTTCCGGAAATATCCAATTCTTTTGTTAAGCCTAATTTATGCAACGCTATTTTATCAGGCTTTTCTGTTTTCATAATTTGAGCAAATACTTTTTTCCATTGTGGAGCTAAATCTTTCCACCAACTCATCCAAACGGCAGAATTGTACACTACCAATGTATTATTATGTTTTGCCATATATGCATCTGCCATTTTTTTTGTAATACCGGTATTGTCGCAATAAATAGTGCTTGGATTTAAAGCATTCAAACTTTCAAGACTTGCTACCTTAGTATTATCAAAATGAATAACTTTCAGATTTTTAAAATTTTTCAGCAAATTAATGTCTGTTATCGGGGTATTTGAAAAACTAATACGCTCCAAACGACTCATTTTTTCAATTCCATTCAGTGATTTGATATTTGTATTATCAAAAATCAAAACTTTTACTTTTGTGTATTCTCTAAAAACATTTAAATTGACAATTGGCATACCTGAAAGTTTCAAGGTTTCAATATTCTCCAAATATTCAATAGGTGCCAGACTATCCACTTTTGTATATTGCATGGAAAGTATTTTCAAACTGTCCATATTTTCCAATACTGTAATGTCTTCAACCAAAGTACTGTCAATAATTAGTTTGTTTAAACTGCTCATGTACTGTAGGGCATTAATATTCTGTACTTTCGTGGCACTCAAGTCCAATTCTTCCATTTTATTTAAGTTCCTTAACGGATATAAGTCAGAGACGTGAGTATGGCTCATATTCAGTTTTTTCAGCCCTGCAAACTTGCTCAATGGACTGATATCATCAATCGCACGTCCGCTGATGTCGATTTTTGTAGTTTTGAGCAATCCTTTTATTTGTGCAAACATTAAATCGCGAGCTTGATTTTCACCGGTTATTGCTTTCTTCCATTCAGGGCTTAAATTTTTCCACCATGCTTCAAGATCTGCTTCAACATTTAATTTTGTGGTATAAATACTGGCAATTTTTAATGTCTGTTCGTCTTCATTCAGGTTGATTTCAAAATAACGGTCTTTAAATACATCTATATTTTCCCCTTTAATGGTAGTTCCTTTTATATTACATACGGTTGTAACCTTATAAAAAGGGATATTTTCAGAATTAGTTAAACGTTCAACTCCTTTTATTTCAAAATTAAAACGTACATTTTTGAAAAAGAAATCCACATCCTGCAAATATGCTTGTACATTTTTATAAGTTACAGTTTCCCGATTTTCGTCTAAATCATCTTCAATTTGCACTTTGTCATCAAGAAAAATTTTATCAAAACTTTGATTAATCATAATCTGCTTTTCTTTGACAGGTGTGTATTTACTGCCAAGTGCATTTAAAGTTCCCTGATAAAAACGAACAATCTGTTCTGCTTGTTTACTGTATTCATCTGCTGCATTTTGTTCTGTTCTTTGCTCTTTTTGTGCAAAAGAAAAGACAGAAATCAGAATAATAAAACTTAAAAGTAGCTGTTTTTTCATGGGAAATCGTTTTATAGTTAGTAGGCTTAATCGTGTTTAATTAATTTTATCAATGAAGGTTTATCTTTATCGGGAACTTTCATTAAATTAGAAATCAACCAACCCGAATTATCACCTTTTCGGTTAAAATTTTGTATTTCAAAATACCAGTTTTCAATCTGAAAAACATGAAATTTTAAATCGGTAACTCCTTGAAATTTGAATTTTCCTTGTTTTAAATCAACTAAAAATAAAGTTAAATAATCCGGTTTAAAACTTTTATCGGTGTAATATTCAATCTTATCAGAGTATCGATCAAAGATTTTATGTAAATTCATAAAATCCAATTCGTGGCTCATCGGATGAATAAATTTTATTTCGGGAACAGGCTTTTGATAAAACAATTTATCATATCCATACCAATATACATTTATTAATGACCATTTATATCCGCCTGTTTCTTTTTCAATTTTCAGGTATAAAATTACATTTTCTTCCTTGCCATTGTACAAAAATTTTGTATTGAGTTCTGCAAACCAATTAGTTCCATAAAAATCATAATAGAGCGAATGCCCTGTCTTGGTAACATCCGTAATAAATTCAGTTTTTAAAGCTGATGAGATATTAAAGTTCTGATTATCAAACAGGTTTCTCAAATACTTTTTTCGTAAATTTACATTACGGTATTTTTTATCTTTCGGATAAAGCCGTTTACCCCGCAAATCTTCTTCGCCATTAAATCGCCTTATAAACTGATTAATTTGCTTGGTAGAAGCATATAAAGTAGAAATGTCTTCATCAGTTACGTATTTTTGAGCGTAAATAGGAAATACGAAAAAAAAAGTCAGCGTTAATTGAATAAATTTTTTCATCTGCAATCAGTATATTGTTTATTGGCATATTAGTTACTAGAGATTCTTTATTCCAATAAACTAATATACCAATATACTTTATTATTTTGTTGTTTCTTTTACACGAATATCTCCTAAAAGTACATCCCAAAAACCAACGGGAATACCGTCAATTTGGGTTTGTTTACGCTCTACATAAACGGTAATGTCTTTTTTTGTAGTATCCACATATTTTAAGCCTTCTTTGGTAACACCCTCAAAGCGTTGATAAATGGTAATTACACCTACATATCTGCCATCGGGTTGTTTTACCAAATCGCTTACATACTGTATGTTGTACCATGTAATGTTTACCGTTTGGTAATTTAAACGCATCAAGCGTTCCAGGTATTCGCGCACGGGATAATAGGTAACTTTTTTCCGGTAAAGCGATGAAACACCCATTTCACTGCCTTCCATAAATAGTTCTAATGCACGTTCAATCACTCTATTAGCTTCTGACCAAGGTGTGGATTTATCGCCAATAATGCTGATGTATTTGCTTAAATCACGTACTTTTTCAAGGGCTAAACTGTCCACGGCAGCTTTTCGTTCAGGGCTTAAATCTTGTGCTGATAAATTACTGCCGATAAAAAATACCGATAGTAGTATGAGTGTTTTTATTGTTTTCATTCTTAAAATAGTTTAAATGATAAAATATGCCGTTATTTTTAAACTTTAACAAAGTTTAAAATTTATTTAACTTTACGTAAAATCAAGGTTTTTATTTTGTTATTTGCATCCCACTTGATTTCATCTACTTTATTTACATTGTTTTTTGTATCTTTCAGATAATTCAGATATTTAGTAATATTGGTGGGTTTGTCATAATCTTTAATATGTCCATCTTCGGCTATGATTATTAACACATTAGACGTATTTGAACTGAACATTTTTAAAGCTTGATCAATGTATGTGTTTGCTTCATCTTCGCTACCCGCATTGGCAATTTTATTAAAATAATCTGCAAGCTTATATTCCGGCGTAGATTTTCGTTTGATTTCTTCTTTTTCTTTGGCAATTAAGTTTTCGGCTTTGGCAATCATTGTATTTAACTCTGCATCATCGATATTCATAGCCTTAACATCATTCAGGATTTTTTCTTTTTCTTCAATGCTCATATCCGGATTATCAAAAATCTTTTGCAAACTTGCTTTTGCCTCAATAACTTTTGTGTTTACGTCTTCAACTACTTCTTCATCAT
>JALWNR010000196.1 GCA_027083715.1 Bacteroidales bacterium | reverse complement strand
CCATGGTTGGATATTCTGCCAGTGCTGCAAAAGAAACTATAGACAGGGATAACTTACTGCAATACATTGCACCGCAAGATTTAAAATCTTTTGGTTTAATTCCTGAAATCATCGGACGCTTGCCTGTTCTAACTTATCTTAACCCATTAGATAGAGATGCCTTGAAAAATATTTTGGTAGAACCTAAAAATTCTATTGTCAAACAGTATAAAAAGCTGTTTAAAATGGATGGTACTGAATTGAGTATTGAAGAAAATGCACTGGATTTTATTGTAGATAAAGCTATTGAATTTAAATTGGGAGCTCGTGGTTTGCGTTCAATTTTTGAAACAATCATGATAGATGCAATGTTTGAGTTACCCTCAAAAAAGCAAAAAACATTTAAACTTACATTAGACTACGCTAAAAAGAAAATCAGCAAAACAAATATGAAAAAATTACGTGTAGCGTAAAATTATGTAAATTTTAAGATAAAACCACACTAAATGTGTGTAAAGTCGATTTAAAAATCGACTTTTTTTATGGTTTTATTTAAAACCCCTGAAAATTATTTCCAAAAACTTATTACCTTGTACGGAAAATTTATCCATAATAAAAAATTCAAACCATGATTAACTTTTTAAAATATCACAAAATTCAAACGGTTTTTAAACGCCCCGACGGAAAAGGTAAATATGTTATTGATGGTGCATGGACAATGCCTGAATTTGAATACCTGAAAGATAACATTTGGGAATGGTACGAAAAAGTGGACGGTACTAATATTCGTGTTCTTTTTCAGCACGAAACTCAGGAAATTAATTTTGGAGGAAGAACAGATAAAGCCATTATTCCAGAGTATTTACTAAAAAGACTGGAAGAGATTTTTTATCCGATAAAAGATAAAATAGCAGAACATTTTGATCGTGATGTGGTATTTTTTGGCGAAGGTTACGGTAATAAAATTCAGGCAGTGGGTAAATTATACCGTAAAGATATTGGTTTTGCACTTTTTGATATTAATGTAAACGGCATTTGGCTAAAAAAACAAGATACTTTTAATATTGCCGATGATTTAGGTTTGGAAAAAGTGCCTTTTGTTGCTGATGCTACTTTAAATGAAATGATTGAAACCATTAAAAAAGGTGGCTTTAAGAGTGCATACAATAGTGAATTAATTGCCGAAGGGGTTGTAGGTACTCCTAAAACCTACCTGAACGATCGAATGGGCAGGCGTATCATTACAAAATTAAAAGTCAGGGATTTTTGAGCCGAAATCGTAGCATAGGTCTCCTGAGCTGTGTCTCCTTACTTGTGCTACTGTGTTTCCATTTACAAATACTTTTTATACTTTTGCGATTTGATTTTAACTGTTAAAACTTAGTGCAATTATGACAAAGGAAATTCCTTCGCAATATAATCCGCAAAACACAGAGGATAAATGGTATAAATACTGGCTTGATAACAAACTGTTTAAATCAGTTCCGGATGACAGAGAACCTTACACCATTGTAATTCCGCCACCAAACGTA
Source organism: Bacteroidales bacterium (assembly GCA_027083715.1). Lineage (GTDB taxonomy): Bacteria > Bacteroidota > Bacteroidia > Bacteroidales > NBLH01 > NBLH01. The sequence goes on along the minus strand of JALWNR010000196.1, from coordinate 4,460 downwards.
ACGGGTGTATTACACATGGGGCACATGCTCAACAATACCATTCAGGACATTTTAATCCGCCGTGCGCGCATGCAAGGCAAAAATGCTTGCTGGGTGCCGGGTACCGACCATGCCTCTATTGCTACCGAAGCAAAAGTAGTTGCCAAACTAAAAGCCGAAGGAATTGATAAAAATTCGCTTTCGCGCGAAGAGTTTTTAAAACATGCCTGGGAATGGAAAGAAAAGCATGGGGGTATCATCCTTGAACAACTAAAAAAACTGGGGGCTTCCTGCGACTGGGACAGAACCCGTTTTACCATGGATAAAGAACTTTACGATAGTGTAATCAAAATTTTTATTGACCTATATAATAAAGGAAAAATTTATCGCGGTATTCGCATGGTAAACTGGGACCCAAGTGCAAAAACTGCTGTTTCGGACGAGGAAGTAATCTACAAAGAACTGAACTCAAAACTTTACTATCTAAAATATCAGGTAGAAGGCGAAAATGATTATATAACCATTGCCACTACACGCCCCGAAACTATTTTGGGCGACACGGCTGTTTGCGTGCATCCTGATGATGAGCGTTTTACCAAATTTAAAGGCAAAAAAGTGATTGTACCTTTGGTAAATCGTCCGGTTCCGGTTATTCAGGATGAATATGTGGACAGGGAGTTTGGTACCGGTGCACTAAAAATCACCCCTGCACACGATATTCACGACTACGAAATCGGTCAAAAATACAATTTACCAAGTATTGATATTTTCAATGATGATGGTACATTAAGTGAAGCAGCTCAGCTTTATATCGGCAAAGACCGCTTTGAAGTGCGCAAACTGATTACCAAAGAACTGGCAGAAAAAGGCTATCTGGTAAAAGAAGAAGATTATATAAACAAAGTGGGTTTTTCTGAAAGAACCGATGCGGTGATTGAACCGAAACTTTCGATGCAATGGTTTTTGAAAATGAGCAAATTGGCAAAACCGGCTTTGGAAAGTGTAATGAACGATAACATTAAATTCTTTCCTAAGAAGTTTAAAAATGTATATCGCCATTGGATGGAGGGTGTTCGCGACTGGAACATTTCACGCCAGTTATGGTGGGGTCAGCGTATTCCTGCTTATTATCTGCCCGACAGTAATGATTTTGTGGTTGCCGAAAATATTGAAAAAGCCGTTGAACTGGCTCGCGAAAAAACAGGTAATCAAAATCTTACAGCGGATGATTTACGTCAAGATGAAGATGTTTTGGATACCTGGTTTTCATCGTGGCTGTGGCCTATTTCCGTTTTCAACGGGATAAATGAGCCGGATAATGAAGAAATTAACTATTACTACCCAACCAACGATTTGGTTACCGGACATGATATTATCTTTTTCTGGATTGCACGAATGATAATATCCGGTTACGAATATCGCAACGAAAAACCGTTCAGCAATGTATATTTTACTGGAATGGTACGCGACAAGCAAGGCAGAAAAATGTCAAAACAACTAGGTAACTCGCCCGACCCGATTGAATTGATGAAAAAATACGGTGCCGATGGTGTGCGTATTGGTATGCTTTTGTGCTCGCCTGCCGGCGGCGATTTGTTGTATGATGATAAATTGCCCGAACAAGGACGTAATTTCGGAAACAAAATATGGAATGCTTTCCGTTTGGTAAAACAATGGGAAGTAAGTAATGATGTTAAACAACCGGATTCTGCCATAAAAGCAATCAACTGGTTTGAACATAAACTGAATGAAGTAATTGAAACACTAGACAAACAATTTGCCGAATTTCGGATTTCAGAAGCGGTAATGACTGTTTATACATTCTTCTGGAATGAATTTTCAGCTTGGTATCTTGAAATGGTAAAACCGGCATATCAAAAACCGATTGATGCAAAAACTTATCAGGAAACTATTGAGTTTTTCGATAAAATACTTCGTATCTTGCATCCGTTTATGCCTTTCATAACTGAAGAAATCTGGCAATTGCTTGAAGATAGAAAAGAAGGTGAAAGTATTGTAGTTGCAGAAATGCCTAAAACTGAAAACTACGATAAAGAACTGCTTGAAAATTGCGAAACGGTAAAAGAAGTAATTTCGGCAATCAGAAATATCAAAAAAGAAAAAAACATCCCCATCAGGGAAACTGTAGAGCTAAAAGTAAAAGCGGAAAATTACAACAGTGATGCACATGCAATTATCGAAAAATTAGCCGGAGTTTCAAGCATTGAAGAAGTAAAAGAAAAAGTAGAAGGAGCCGCAAGCTTCATCATTAAATCGGTTGAATATTTTGTACCTTTGGGTGATTTAATTAATACCGAAGAAGAATTGGAAAAGCTAAAAAAAGAACTGGATTACACTAAAGGCTTTTTAAATTCGGTGATGAAAAAATTAAGCAATGAACGTTTTGTTCAGAATGCACCGGAAAAAGTGGTTCAGACAGAACAGAAGAAAAAGGCAGAAGCCGAAGCAAAAATCAAGGCTTTGGAAGAGCAGATTAAGGCATTGAGTAAAAGTTAAAAGTAGAAAGTTTATAAAGAAAAAAGTAAAAGTTGTAATGAACTTTTGATGTTTGCTAATAACCTGCAGACATCAAAACATTTAAACAAAAAATAAGATAAACGTTCAAAAGTCAGACGGTTGGTTGATGTTTTGAAGTTTAACAATAAAAACAAATGCGAACAGAAAACCGGACACAAACAATAAAGGCATACTTTACGGTATTTGCACCGGAATATCCACCAATGCATAGTTGGTGGCTAAAGTTTGCGGTTATGTCAATTCTGTTTGGTCTGTTTATCATGTATTTTTTCAATAATACAACAACAGCTGGCATTGGATTTATAATTACTGGTTGGATACTGTTTGCAGTATGGGTAAAACCTTATTTCAGAGGCAGAAAAGTTTACTCATTGCGCCCAAGCGAAGAGGATATGATAAAATGGCTGATTAATGATTTAAATACCGAAATAAAGAAAACTGCCATTAAAAAGCTACGCTTAAATATGAGCGCATTGGAATCAAAAAATTTCTTACTGGTTCCTTATCCTGTTTATTGGGAAGTTCCGGGCATAGAAAAAGAAAACATTTTAAAACGTGCCACTGAAAGTGAAAATATTTTATATTCTGTATGGAACGTACAAATTATTGCCCTTACGATAAACTACATCAGTTTTTATACATGTACCTACGATTGGGCAAACAATATTATTATGCACGAACGTACCAATGAGTTTTTCTATGACGATATTTCATCGGTGAAAAATGATGTGGAGCTGATTGAGCATTATCTGGCTGATAAAAATTATACTGATGAAGAAGGAAATCAACTATTACCCGATAAACTTACCGCTAATGTTTTTGTGGTGAAAAATATGTCCACAGACACACTGAAAGTTATTACCAATATTTTAGAGATGAAAATACCTCCTCAATTGGTTGTTGATTTGGAAAAAGCTGTATTGGCATTGCGTATAATTTTGCGTAAGCGCAGATATGATGAAGATCAAGACCCGATTATAGTGGAACGCAATGAAGAAGTGGAAGAAAGCGATAAGGATGAGCATCAGGAAAAAGAACAAGACGAGTAATTAAATAATCAATTTATATTCAGAAACAATCTCAGACAACTAAAAAATGGAACACTTAATATCACCCTCGTTTTTATCGGCAGATTTTACTAATCTGGAAAAAGAAATCAACCGGATGAACAAAAGCGAAGCCGATTGGTTTCATTTGGATATTATGGACGGAGTTTTTGTTCCAAATATAACCTTTGGTATGCCGGTGATTAAGCAGATAAAAAAACATGCACAAAAGCCTTTGGATGTGCACCTAATGATTGTTCAACCCGAACGGTATATTGAAGATTTTCAAAAAGCAGGAGCAGATATTTTAACAGTTCATTATGAGGCTTGTACACATTTGCATCGTACTATTCAACAAATAAAAGATACGGGAATGAAAGCCGGAGTTTCACTTAACCCACATACGCCGGTTCATTTACTGGAAGATATTTTAAACGATGTGGATATGATTCTGCTGATGTCGGTAAATCCGGGTTTTGGCGGACAAAAATTTATTAAAAATACCTACAAAAAAATCAACCAACTAAAAGTACTTGCCGAAAAAAACAGAGCTGATTTTTTAATCGAAATTGATGGTGGCGTGGACGCAAGCAATGCAAAAAAACTTATTGACGCAGGTGCCGATGTTTTAGTTGCTGGAAGTTTTGTTTTCGGCTCGGAAAATCCGATGGAAACGGTAAGGAAACTGAAAGAGTTAAAGTTTAATGTTAGATGACTGGATATTAGATAATTATCTCTTTAAAAACACACAACTAATGATTAATAGCGATTTACACCAATACGCTTTTAATAATTGTAGTGCTTCGTACCGATTGAACATTCAATATAGTACAATAAATTGTACTATTTTCATGTAGCATCGGCATTACACAAGCTCTTAATACAAAACTAAAAGTC
>JALWNR010000195.1 GCA_027083715.1 Bacteroidales bacterium | reverse complement strand
AGATAATACCATACGTTTTTTTTTATTTTACAATAAAATATATGCTGTTAAAGTTAAATTTATGATTGACCATGCTATGTCCAAAGAAGATTGGGATAATTATGTTGGCAAAAATGTACCTTATGAACCGGTTGAGCTTAGTCATAATCCATAAATTAACCAGCTAAAAAAAAGAAAAAGCTAATTGCTTGCAACAATTTAGCAATTTTATCAATCTATATTATAAACGCTAAGTTATTTAATATGTATAAAAAATCGTTAAAAATACTAATGATATTTGTCCTTAGCTTTACGACAACACTAGTATATTCGCAAACTAAGTGTGATGAACGAATTGCCGATGCTGAAAAATTATACGATGAAGGAAAATACAGTTTGGTAATTGAACAGATGGAAAACATACTATCGGAATGTAATCTGAAAGGCAACAAAAAATACGAAGTCTTAAAATATTTGGCAGCAGCTAATTACGAATTGGATGAACTGGAAAAAGCAGATGATTATATGAGTCTTTTTTTGAAAAAAAACCCTTATTATGAAATAAATTTAAACAATGATCCGGTAACATTTATAGAGCGCATTGAGTATTTTAAAAAATGGCCTTGGCTAGAAATAGGTTTGAGCGGCGGAAAACCTTTTAACAACATTATTGTTGATAAAATATATCCTGTACTTGATACTGCAACAACCAATTACGATCAAGAATTTACTACACAATCTGCATATTTTGCTACATTTAATATAAGTGTTAATTTAAGTCGGTTTATAGCAATTGAAACAGGTGGCAGCTACTCTCAACAAATAATAGCACAAACCATTCCTATGTTTCAGGGTATCGATTTCAATTATTCCGAAAAAATGAAACAAGTTTATATTCCACTGTTCGTAAAATTTTCATATCCTGTAAAGAATATTGTCCCTTCAATCTATTTGGGCGGGGAATATATTTATATGTTAAGTTCTGAGTATTATTATAATTACACACAAAACGGAACATACGACCAAGAATATGAATTTTTAATAGCTCAACGAAAACGCTCAGACGAAGTGTTGGATTTAGCAAGCGAACGAAATCAAATGCGCTATGCTGCAATTGCCGGAGTACAAATTGCATATAAAATGAAAAAAATGAAAGTTTTTGTAAATTTTAAATACCGCAAAGAGCTAAATTATTTCAATAATACAGATGCAAGATATAATCGATTAGACTTGTATTTAACCAATTATTATGTTTTCCCTGATATTCGTTTTGAAAGCTATGAAGTTTCAGTAGGATTTACTTATAGTTTCTTTTACAAAGTAAAATCAAAATATTAAAATATAAAATCATGAAAATCAATTATTTAATAATTTTATTTTCGGCTATTCTCCTATACTCCTGTGAAAAAAGTAATCCGGAAATAGCCGGAACAGATGAGTTAAGTTCTATTTCATATCAGGAAAAAATATACGCCCAACCTATTGTTCTTGGTAATCAAATTATTTCTATACAGAACAAGGAAAATACCAATTTATTAACAGCTTTTAACAATACTGGTTCAATTGAATGGAGTGTTGATATTGATGATTATATTATTTCAGGAACAAATTATAATAATGTGCCCTATTTGTCTTTATCGAAAAATAAGAATAATGAAATATTTTTAAATTTTTATAGAGAAAATAATAATGAAACAGAAATAATAAAGGCTGTTAGATTTAGTAATTCCGGGGAATTTATTAGTCAATTTACCGATAGTATTCATCAGAATATTCCCAACTTTGTTTCAGCAGCAAGACGTTTTGTTGGATTGGGAATTTTACCTTTGGATAATGGAAATGTTGCAGTGGTTTCTTCATTAACGGTTGTGGCAAATCAACAAACATTCATCCAGATGTCAGAATATAATTCTGATGGAGAACACTTTAATGATACTACATATACCATAGATCAATTAATTAATCCATATCAAGTATTTTTGGCATCCAACGGTCGTTTGGTTTTTCAAACAGGAAATGAATTTGGAATTAGCCGTTTTGTTGTTTTCAATCCTGAAAGCAGCGAAATTTTTACAAGTCCAGAATTTCCTGTTTTTGATTTACTATCATTTTATGAAAACTCAAAAGGAGACTTCATCATTACCGCTAGTGCATTTGTTGACAATTTAGATTATTACGGAATAATTATTTCCATTTCTTCAAATGCAGAGTATTTATGGCATCAAGCTTATACAGAGCAAACAGCATGGTTATTGACATCCGTAACAGAAGTTTCTGATGGGTATATATTTACGGGTTTTGATATAACCGGACAATTGTTAAATGAGTTAGATTGGCGCAGCTCCTTAGATAACGAAAAATTTTTTGGTATCGTAATGAAAACTGACTTTAACGGAAGAGTCAATCAAAACACCGACTGGTCATACCGGATTATGTCTCCTGCATCAACTGCATGTGCAGCCATTTTACAAAACGAAACGGGAGGCTACACCGTTTTAGGAGGAAAATACGACCGTGATATATACAGTACTATAATACTGAAAATTAATGAAGTAGGAGAAATTATTAACTAAATATGAGTTTTGATATATTACACATAGCACTTATTGCAAGCACTTTGTTTTTTATTTTGCTGAGTACGATTTTTCTGATCAAATACAAAAAATCAAGCAAAAAATATAAAAAAGAAATACGAAAAATTAAAAATAATCTGGAAAAAGAAATCAATTACTTACAGAAAGAAATAGAAAGACAAAATTTTCTAATCAATCAATTAAAAAGTAAAACTACATCTCCAAAAAATATTCCTAAAACAAGCAAGAGTAATACAGAACCTGTTAGCAATACCAATACAAACACACAGATTAAATCAGTTGAAAATCAAAGATTTGAAGATAAAAATAAAAAACTTTGGGAGTTAAGTTTAGCATTACACAAGGAAAAAGAAAAAATTGACCGTGTTAAAAAAGAAATTGAATTTCGACATAACGAAGTAACAAAGAGCATCAATTATGCACAACGCATACAAAAAGCACTACTGCCCGGTGAAGAAACTTTTAATGATTGTCGCTATGAGCATTTTATTTTTTGGAGCCCCCGTGATATAGTTTCGGGCGATTTTTATTGGCTAAAACAAATAGGTGAATACACTGCGGTGGTTGTGGCTGATTGTACCGGACATGGTGTTCCGGGTGCATTTATGAGTGTATTGGGTATTTCTTTTTTAAATGATATTTTTGGTAGAGATAAAATTTACCCTGCTAAAGAAGTACTTGAAAAAATGCGTCTTATGATAAAAAACTCTTTTCATTATACAGGAAATACCAAAAAATTCAAATCAAGTGACGGTATTGATATGGCATTGGCAATTATCAATAACAAAACTTTGGAACTTGATTTTTCAGGAGCGAATAACCCATTGTATATTATTCGTAATAACGAATTAATTATTTTAAAAGCTACCCGAAATCCAATAGGCAATTATCCTTTTGAAAAACCTTTTGAGTCAGAGCAAATTTATTTACAAAAAGGTGATCGATTATATATGTTTTCAGATGGTTTTATTGACCAATTTGGAGGAAAAAAAGGCAGAAAATTTCTGAAAAAGAATTTTCAACGTTTACTGCTCCATATAGCTAAAGAAGATCTGCCCATGGAAGAGGAAAAAGAAGTATTATCTATTGCTTTTCACGAATGGAAAGGAAAAAATCATCCTCAAATAGATGATATTTTGGTACTTGGGATGAAAATTTAAAATTACTCTACAAATTTATAACCTATACCTTTAATGGTAACAATATGATTATCTCCTATTTTTTCGCGTAATTTACGAATATGTACATCAATAGTACGGTCGCCAACAATAATATCGTTACCCCATACTTTTGAAAAAATTTCTTCACGGGTAAATGCTTTTTGGGGTTTTGAAATCAATAAAAGAAGCAGTGAAAATTCTTTACGCGGCAAACTTATCTCCTCATTATCTCTATATACTACATATTTTTCTTTATCTATTACCAAATTTCCTTTTTTTATAATTTGTTCTGCCTCATTTGCCGTTTCGTTTTCTTTATAACGCTTTAAAAGTGCCTTTAAACGACTAATCAAAACCTTTGGTTTTATCGGCTTCATAATATAATCATCTGCTCCGGCTTCAAATCCGGCAATTTGCGAATAATCTTCACTTCGTGCAGTTAAAAACGCAATGATTACATTATTAAAACCTTCCAATTGCCTAATTTTTTCACAAGCCTCCATTCCTTCCATTTTGGGCATCATTACATCCATTAATATTAAATGAGGATGCTTTTTTTCAGCTACTTTAATGGCTTCTTCACCATTTTCAGCAGTATAAACTTTAAACCCCTCTTTTTTTAAATTATAGGATAAAAATTCCAAAATATCTTTCTCATCATCAACAATTAGAATTTTATATTGGCTTGGCTCCATGTATTTAAAAATTTTAATTAATCGACTAATTTATAAATAAATCAACAATATTCAACACTACAGTCATAAGTTTATTGATTAATCAAAAAATAATTTAGTTTTGTTGCAATAAAACTTTAATCATTCGCTTATGTTTCTGATAGATAAACCTTACGTTTCGGATTTTTTAATCAACACCATTAAAGAAAACGATTTTAAAATTATTGCTACACCAGCTGCCAGAGAACTAATCAAAAACGATTCATTAAATTGGATAAACGAAAAAAATGCAGTTGAAATATTATTAAACAATTCACAAACACCACTTTATACCAATTCTGAAAACTCTATTGCATGGATAGCCCGTAATTTGAAAAATACGAATTTACCTCATCAAATTAATCTATTTAAAGATAAATTCAAATTCAGAGAACTCATTAAAGATTTGTATCCCGATTTTTTCTATAAATTAATTAAACCGGAAGCTATTCAAAATTTTGAGCCGCAACAAAAAGATTATCCTTTTGTAATCAAGCCTGCAGTAGGTTTTTTTAGTTTAGGCGTTCATATTGTTCATAATCGGCAAGACTGGATAAAAGCTCAAAAAGAACTAGACTATAAATCGTTGCAAAATATTTATCCGAAAGAAGTACTGGATACCACAGATTTTATTTTAGAAGAATTTATCAGCGGCGAAGAATATGCCGTGGACAGTTATTTTGATGATGATGGTAATATTGTGATACTGAATATTTTGCATCATCGTTTTTCATCAGGAAGTGATACCAGCGATCGCGTATATTCAAGCTCAAAAAATATTATACAAGAAAATAAAAGCAAAATTGAAGATTTTTTGATGAAAATCGGGCAAAAAGCCGGCTTGAAAAATTTTCCTTTACACACTGAAATCCGTATTGACGATAAAGGGAAAATACAGCCAATTGAAATAAATCCTCTGCGCTTTGGAGGATGGTGTACTACAGGCGATTTATCGCACCATGCATTTGGTTTTAACTCGTATGAATATTACACACGCAAGCAAAAACCCGATTGGAATAAAATTTTTACCGACAAGGAAGATAAAATTTACAGCATTATTGTTCTGAACAACAGTTCAGGCATTGCTGAAAGCCAAATTAAAGATTTTGATTATGATTTGCTTGCCGCAGATTTTGAAAATGCTTTGGTAGTACGCAAAACCGACTATAAAAAATATTTGGTTTTTGGTTTTGTCTTTGCCGAAACAAGTCCTGAAAATGAAGATGAACTAAACAGAATTTTGGTGTCTGATTTAAAGAAATATATCCGTTTGTAGGCACAACACAGTTTTTTCAAACGATGTAAAGTTCAGAATAAGAAATGGCTATGGTCTAAAATAGGGGATATTTTTGGAAAAAGGACACAAGTTTAATAGTTCTGCGGTAATCTGAGTAATCTGCGGATGTATTTTGTCCACAGATGAACGCAAATTATCGCAGATTTTCCTGTTTTCCACACTTTTATATCGCTAAATTTATAACTCACTAATAATCTCTACCATACAATAATTATGTATGGTTTTTGGGTAATTAATTAAAGT
>JALWNR010000194.1 GCA_027083715.1 Bacteroidales bacterium | reverse complement strand
GAATATATTTGCTGTAAAGTATTTGTAAGATAAACCCTGAAAATTTATGCTGCTCAATTCAATCGATTGGCTAATTATTATTTTATTTTTTATTCTTTCTTTGGTAATAGGTTTGTATGTTGCCAAACAGTCAGGCAAAAGTGCTGCAGATTTTTTCCTTTCAGGAAGAACCATGCCTTGGTGGCTTTTAGGAATTTCTATGGTAGCCACTACTTTTTCCTGCGACACTCCTAATTTAGTAACCGATATGGTTCGCCAACACGGTGTTGCAGGTAACTGGATGTGGTGGGCTTTTTTACTTACCGGTATGCTTACTGTTTTTGTATATGCAAAACTTTGGAGGCGCTCTAAAGTAATGACTGATTTAGAGTTCTATGAACTTAGATACAGTGGTAAAGAAGCTGCTTTTTTACGTGGATTTCGAGCTATATATCTGGGTTTTTTTTTCAATATTATGGTCATAGCTTTGGTTTCATTAGCATTGATAAAAATTGGGGCGGTAATGATGCAGTGGTCTCCGGCTCAAACAATGATAGTTGCAGCTGTTATCACTGTTACTTACAGTGCTTTTGGAGGTTTACGTGGTATTATCCTTACCGATTTTTTTCAGTTTATTATTTCGATGATTGGAGCCATTGGTGCAGCCGTTATTTTAATAAATATGCCTGAAATTGGTGGTTTGGAAAAAATGATACAGCATCCTGCAGTTGTTCCAAAGCTCAATATGTTTCCCGATGTACATAATTACGATGCTTTAATTGGTTTGTTGGTTTTACCTTTGCTTATTCAGTGGTGGAGTGTTTGGTATCCGGGCTCTGAACCCGGTGGTGGTGGATACATAGCACAGCGCATGCTTTCGGCAAAGAATGAAAAGGATGCCGTAAAAGCCAGTTTGTTATTTAATATTACGCATTATGCTTTACGTCCTTGGCCTTGGATTTTAGTTGCTTTAGCCTCTTTAATTATATTTCCCGATTTGGAAAGTATTCGTCAACAATTTCCAAATGTTGATGTACATATTATTAAAAATGATTTTGCCTATCCGGCGATGTTGAGTTTTTTGCCGAATGGTTTTTTGGGCTTGGTGGTAGCTGCTTTAATTGCAGCCTATATGAGTACGGTTTCTACTCAACTAAATTGGGGTTCATCTTATATTGTAAATGATTTTTACAATCGTTTTATCAATAAAGAGGCAAGCGAAAAAAAGTTGGTTTTGGTGGGGCGAATTTCAACCGTAGGTTTAATGATTTTAGCAGGAATTTTTGCGTTGATGCTTCAAAATGCATTACAGGCTTTTGAAATATTATTGCAAATAGGTGCAGGAACCGGATTAATTTTTATTTTACGCTGGTTTTGGTGGCGGATTAATGCTCTTACCGAGTTGGTTGCCATGCTTGTATCGTTTCTTGTTGCATTGTATTTTGCTTTTATTCACCCACATACAGGATTGCCGGAATGGTCATCGGCTATAAAATTAATTACTGGTGTAGGATTTACAACTTTGGTGTGGATGCTTGTTGCTGTTTTTAGTAAACCTACGGATGAAGAAAAATTAATTTCATTTTACAAAGCAATATATCCCGGTGGACCCGGTTGGAGACACATTGCACAAAAGGTTAATCATAAGAATAATACAGAAACAGACTATTGGGATGTGCCAATGTCTATTCTCGCCATGATTGTTGGTAGCCTGGGTGTTTACAGCACTTTGTTTGCTACAGGTTATTGGATTTATCAAAATTATACTTTTGCGTTTGGTTTTACGGTTTTATCGGTCGTGTTTTTCTTTATTTTGAGTAGGATATGGAGGAAATTGCAGATGGATTAGTAGCATAACTTTTAGACTTGCGATTTATCAAGTATTGAAGAATAAGATTTCTATTTATTTTCTGATAAATTCAATATCTTTGTCGGAAAAAGTATTAGGTCATTAATATGATAAAAATTATGGCAAATGACCATGATTTTATTGAAATCTTTGATAATATTGATGACTTGACTGAAAAGATATTTCAAAGGGGCAATGAATATTCTGAAAAGAGTATGCATGATTGGATTTGGCAAAGAAGAATTAATTATGTATTAAATAGTTTTTAAAAATAAAATATATGCAACCAACTTTATTAATATTAGCTGCCGGAATGGGTAGCCGTTATGGGGGATTAAAACAATTGGACGGAATTGGACCTAATGGAGAAACCATTATGGATTACTCGATTTACGATGCAAAACGTGCCGGATTTGGGAAAGTGGTCTTTGTTATCCGCAAATCATTAGAACAAGATTTTAAAGAAAAAATCTTTTCAAAGTACGAAGGTTTTATCGATATTGATTATGTTTTTCAGGAATTGGACAATCTTCCCGAAGGCTGTTCGGTACCCGAGGGGCGCGAAAAACCTTGGGGTACTGCTCATGCGGTAATGGTTGCTGAAGAAAAAATCAAAGAACCGTTCGCGGTTATCAATGCTGATGATTTTTACGGTGCTGATTCGTTTACCGTTATGGCTTCTTTCTTGCAAGCTCTTGATCCTGAGAATAATTATACTTATTGTTTGTTGGCGTATAAACTAAAAAATACTTTGTCCGAACATGGTTCTGTATCGCGTGGAATATGCGAACTGGACAAAAATAAGTTTCTGGAAAAAGTAGTAGAGCACACTAAAATTTATCGTGAAAACGGTAAGATTTTAAGTGAGTTTAACGGCGAAATTGTTGAATTACGTGAAGATGCGCCTACATCAATGAATCTTATGGGCTTTACTCCATCTGCTTTTGAATATTTGAAACAATATTTTAGAACTTTTTTTGATGAAAATCATGATAATTTAAAAGCAGAATTTTATTTACCCGTATTTTTAACTAATGTGATTAAGAGCGGACAGGGAAAAGTGAAAGTATTACCGAGCAATGAGCGTTGGTTTGGTGTTACTTATCAGGAAGACAGACCAATTGTGGTTGAAAGCATTAAAGAAAAGGTGGCAAACGGCGAATATCCCCAAAAATTATTCTAAACTTTGTTAAAGAATAAAATACATTATATTGTTCATCAGTTTTTACCAAACTCTGATATTATTTGGGTAAAAGAACTGGAACGCGGGATAATTAATCAAACTTTTTTGATAAGAGTTAAAGCAGAGCCTTGCAAGGAATTTATTTTGCAGCAGATTAATCATTCCGTTTTTCCAAATGTTCCTGATTTAATGACTAATTTAAAAATCATTACAGAACAATTAAAAAGAGCTGTAAAAAATAAAAGACTTTTACCGTTTCAAACATTTATATATTATCCCGCAATAGATGGGCTGAATTATTATCTCCATTCAGATAATACTTATTGGCGATTAAGTGATTATGTGCCAAATAGTTCAAATATAGATAAGAAAAATCCTCATATCGTAAATGAGGCGGGAAAGCTTTTCGGTTATTTTATCAATTTACTAACTGATGTTGATTTAGCAAAAATCAATGAAGTTATCCCCGGGTTTCACGATAGTGAAAAATATTACCGTAATTTTTTAGTTTCGGTAGAAAAAGATGTTGTAGGAAGGCTTCCCGGAACAAAAGCTATTTACGAAAAATTCATCAATTACAGCTATTTGATTGATGAATTTAAACAGATTAAAAACAACAGGGATATTCCTTTGCGTTTGGTACATAACGATACCAAAGTGGACAACATTTTGTTTAATGAAAAAGGACGGGCAATCAGTGTAATTGACTTGGATACTTGCATGCCGGGCTATTTAATGACCGATTTTGGAGATGCCATTCGCAGCCTATCCAACACCGGAGCAGAAGACGACCCGGATTTAAGCAATGTTTCTTTTAATTTTTTATTGTATCAAAGTTTTGCACAAGGATTTTTAAGTAGTGTACAATCATTTATTTTGCCGGCAGAAAAAGAGAATCTGGCATTTTTTGCATTGCTGATTACTTATGAGCAAGCTCTTCGTTTTTATACCGATTATTTGAATGGAGATACTTATTATCATACGGACTACCCTGAACATAATTTGCAACGCACTAAGGCGCAATTAAAGTTGTTGGAAGATATGATGGGGCGGTATGAAGAGATGAAAGTATTTGTCGAGGATTAAATCAAGGTAAATACTCTCCGTGTAGCCTTGATTTGCCTTTGTGCATCTTTGTGGAATAGTTATTGCGCAGAGCTTCAAAGGGTACACAAAGTTGTTCACAAAACATTTTATTTTTTATCAAAAATTCAAAAAAATATTTGCGTATAAAAAATAATGTATATTTTTGCAGTTGAATTGAATAAATATTCATTATGTCCGAAAAACTGGAACGACAAGCAACTTTAAAGCAAATTATTGAACTGAACCGTATAGGTAAGCAGGAAGATTTGCTGAATATATTGAAACAGCGCGGTTTTAACGTAACACAAGCTACGCTTTCGCGCGATTTGAAAGAATTGAAAATAGGTAAAATACCTGATTTTGACCACGGTTATGTATATGCGCTGCCCAATGTAAATATGCGTAAACGCATGGTGTCGAAAGAAGAATTTTCAAGTCTAGGTTTTCGTTCGATAGAAGCCTCGGGGAATATTGCAGTTATCAAAACAAAATCAGGTTATGCAAACAGTTTTGCAACCATTATTGATGAACTTTATTTGCCGGAAATTATCGGTACGCTGGCTGGCAATGATACGATTTTATTAATCATAAAAGAAGGTTCAAGTTTTCACGAACTCAAAAAGGCTTTGGTATTGAATATCCCGGAGTTGAAAGAATTTATTAAAGTATAATGTAGCACAGCTTTCCAAAGCTGTGATTTACTAATAGCTACTAAAAATTTAACGCAACAATATAATTTATGAAGAAAATCAAACTTATCCTTGAAGACGGAAGCGAATTTCAAGGCTATTCTTTTGGTGCGCAAAAATCAATTGCCGGAGAAGTAGTTTTTAATACGGCAATGACCGGTTATCCCGAAAGTCTCACCGACCCGTCGTACAAAGGACAAATTTTGGTGGCAACTTATCCTCTTATTGGTAATTACGGCGTGCCGGCTAAGGGCAAAAAAGACAATATGCTTGAACATTACGAGAGTGATAAAATTCAGGTGCAAGCTTTTGTTATTTCCGATTACAGCAAAGAGTTTAGTCATTGGAATGCTGAGAGAAGCCTGCACGACTGGATGGTGGAAAATAATGTACCCGGAATTTACGGCATAGATACTCGCCAACTGACCAAAATATTACGCGAAAAAGGTTCTATGTTCGGAAAAATTATTGTTGACGATCAAGATGTAGATTTTTACGACCCGAACAAAGAAAATTTGGTTGCCCAAGTAAGTATTAGTGAAAAACAGGTTTACGGAAACGGTAAATACCGCATCTTGCTGATTGATTGTGGAGTAAAAAATAATATTATTCGCCATTTGCTCAAACGCGACACCACTGTAATTCGTGTGCCTTGGGATTATGATATTTCGCTAGAAGAATATGACGGTTTGTTTATTTCTAACGGACCTGGCGACCCCACGAAATGCACTGTTACGGTAAGAAATCTGGAACTGGCTTATGAAAAAGATAATCCGATGTTTGGTATTTGCTTGGGAAACCAATTAATGGCTTTGGCTAGCGGAGCTGAAACCTATAAACTCAAATACGGACATCGCAGTCATAATCAGCCGGTTTTGCATGAAGATACAAAGCGCGCTTACATTACCTCACAAAATCATGGTTATGCGGTGGACAATAACAGCTTGAAAGGAGATTGGGAACCATTGTTCATTAATCTTAACGATGAAACCAATGAAGGTTTTCGTCATAAAATAAAACCTTTCTTTTCAACACAGTTTCACCCCGAAGCATCAAGCGGACCAACCGATACGGAATTTTTGTTTGATGAGTTTATTGATATGGTGAAAAAATACAAGGAGGGATAAAGTACGGCAAATCTTTTAGAATTGAGAAAAAGTCCCGTAGGAACTAAATATTGATAAGCCCGTATGAAGCGAAGCGGAATGCGGGGAATAAAAATGAAAAGTAAGGCGATGCAAGTAATATCGT
>JALWNR010000193.1 GCA_027083715.1 Bacteroidales bacterium | reverse complement strand
GGATTAGCTGCTTTAATTGTTGCCGGTTTATATCTACTCGATGAATTTTCTTACGATACTTTTCAGAACAAATCAAAACAAATTTATCGTCTTGCTTCTGTTTACAAAAAAGACAGCACTTTACTCGAATCAGCACTTACTCCCTATCATTTAGGCCAAACCTTACAAAAAAATTATCCTGAACTTATTGATAATCAGTGCAGACTACTGAATTTTCAAAACCCCTCTATTCTTATTGAGTACAAAGAAAAACATTACAATGAAAAAAATTTTTTTATTGCCGATTCTTCTTTATTCGATATATTTGATTTTGACTTTCTATTAACCAATAAAAATTTCCGGTTTAGTAAATTAAATACAGTAGTAATTTCAGAAACCATTAAAAACAAGTATTTTGGAAAATTTAATCCATTAGGTAAAGAAATTCTTATTGATGGAATTCCCATTAAAGTTACTGGTGTATTTAAAGATTTACCAAAAAAAAGTCATGTACATTTTGATATTTTAGTGTCATTTAAAACGTTTGAATACATTATTGGCTACGAGCCGGACTCTTGGTTGTGGAATGCCTGCTGGACTTATATTGTTTTGGACTCTACTGCAACAGCAACAAAATTACAAAACAAATTCCCTGAATTTATTAATCAACACTACGATAAAACTATAAAAAGAAATATAGACTTATTTCTTCAGCCCCTCTCCGAAATTCATTTAAATTCGGAATTACAATTTGAAATTTCCCCAAACAATAAAAAACTGTATTTGTATATTATTGTGGGAGTTGCTGCCTTTTTATTACTTATATCCGTAATTAATTTTATTAGTTTACGCATGGCTGATTCACTTACACGGATAAAAGAAAACGGAATAAGAAAAATTCTCGGAGCAAGCCGAATGCAGTTAATTTTTCAGTTTTTAATCGAATCCTTAATATTAAGTTTTGCATCATTAATTATTGCATTTTTTTGGGTCGAGACATCACTTCCTGTTTTAAATTATTATACCGGCAAAAATTTAGACTTTACTTATGTTTTTCAAAACAATATTTTTTTATACACCATTTTAGTAGCTTTAATAAATGCCATAATATCAGGAACTAATGCAGGATTATTTGCATCGTCTTATCCGGTAATTTATGCCATACGTTTTAAAAAACGTTTTTTACAGAAAAAATGGCTGCCTGCAAAATTTTTAATACTCATGCAATATGTTTTATCACTGGTTTTATTGATTAATGTTTTAATTAATTTCAAACAATTGCATTATTTAAAAACTATGGACTTAGGTTTTGATATTGAGAATATTGTAATAATACCTGTTTACAATACACCAATAGCTGATAATTACACTGATTTTAAAAAGTACCTGACAGCAAGAAAACAAGTTGAAGATATTACTGCTTTAGATAATATTTTTGGTAACAGAGTGTATAGTTATCGATTTTACTTTGAAAAAAAAGGACAAAAACGTGTTGATTTTCTCCCGGTACTCACAGTACGCCAAAATTTTTTAAAAACTTTTCATATTCAACTCTTAGCAGGTACTGATTTTAGTTCCAAAAATATTATTAGCAATCCTGAACAAGTTAAAAATGAATTAATCATTAATGAAACATTATCTAAATATTTGGGTTATAACTCACCCGAAGATGCAATCAATAAATCTCTGCACACATTTAACGGAAACCAGCGAATTATTGGTGTAATCAGGGATTTTAATATAAGATCTTTGCACAAACCGGTTAAACCACTGATTATAAGAATGGAAACGAACAAAAATAACATAACTGAAAGCACAAAATACATAGCTGTAAAATTTAAAAAACTTTCTAAAAAAGATATAAATTATACAAAATCTGTATGGCAAAAATTTGCACCCGATCACCCTTTTGAATATCAATTATTAAAAGAAATACTGGATAAACAATACCATAATGAAAATCTGTTAAACATATTTATGTGGATTTTTTCAATTTTGCTAATACTTATCAGCTCAATAAGTGTTTGGGCTTTAAATTCTTTTGCATCAATACAGCGCACCAAAGAAATAGGCATAAGAAAAGCAATTGGTGCAATGGTACAAGATATTCTCAGCTTGTTTACCAAAGAATATCTAAAAATTATCATTGCTGCAAATATTATTGCTTGGATTATTTCTTACTTTCTTTTAAATAAATGGTTAAGCTTTTTTACATATAGAATAAGTATTGATATTGGAATTTTTATTCTTGCTACTCTTTTTTTACTGATATTAACACTTTCCATCATTCTGTTTTATGCTTATACAGCCGCCGTAGCTAATCCGGTTGATGCCTTGCGTGATGAATAAATTTGTTCGTTTTCGGACAAGTACTGTATCAAAATCGTTCAATTTTTATAATGTTTAAAACAGTAAATATAAAATTAATGTATTGATATTAAATACAATACATGTTTTGGCATTAATAATGTATTGTATAAATTACAAACATTTGATGTGAAAGCAAATTTTAAAAAATAACACTTTTTATAGTGCTTCATTCGGTAACAAAATGTTAGTAAGCTAAATTTGGTTAGTAAATTAGGTAATTAGGTTACGGTGCGGATATTTTCCTATATATTCGCACCGTTTTTTATTTACTATTCCCAAGTTCAATAAAATATCTGTAATTTTGCTGTTTTTAAGAAAATAATAAAATGTTAAAAGGACAATCCTCAAAAGTTTTTGAAAATGCAGTAAGTGAATTTGCATCCCTTCCGGGAATAGGAAAAAAAACTGCTGTTCGTTTAGTTTTGCATATTTTAAAACAAGATCCCAAGTTAATTGAACAATTTGGAAATGCCATTACCGATTTATCATCTAAAATAAAGCATTGCAAAATATGTCATAACATCTCAGACCACGATGTTTGTTCCATTTGCGAAGATAAATCGCGTGATGAAAATATAATTTGTGTAGTAGAAAACATACAAGATATATTAGCCATAGAAAACACCCAACAGTTCAAAGGAAAATATCATGTGTTAGGCGGAATATTATCGCCTATGGAAGGTATTGGTCCCTCCGATCTGAACATTGATAGTCTTGAAAATCGTATTGAAAAAGAAAATATCAATGAACTTATTCTGGCACTTAGCCCAACTATGGAAGGCGACACCACCAACTTCTTTTTATATAAAAAACTTAATAAATTCGGTATAAAGCTAAGTATAATCGCTCGTGGTATTGCCTTTGGCGATGAATTGGAATATGCTGATGAAATTACTTTGGGACGTTCAATTTTAAACAGAAAACCTTTTAACGGGAAAATATTTTAATATGTTGTAAAACATATATGTATTTTTTATATATTTGTACAAAACAGCTATACAATGAGTGAGAAATTAAGAACCGGAAATTCTGTAGATGACCTGAAAGAGCCACCGGAAGAGATAAAAAATAACCTACACATTTATTATGAACATTACGATGAAGAATATACACGATCTTTGTTTAAATTAATGGCTCCCATTAGAAACCTATGGTTTCGATCAAAATTTGTAGGTTTTGAAAATTTTCCAAAAAGAAATAATCCTGAGCGTCCGCTTATATTTGCATGTAATCACTCAGGCATGGCTTTCCCTTGGGATGCCATTGTTATGGGATATGAAATTTTAAAACATTTTGATTTTGGACCCGATTCTGTTCGTGTTTTAACATCCCCCATGCTTTCATGGTCGGCACTCATGAATCCGTTTACCATTCCAAATTTATGGAAAAGAGTAGGCGGAATTGATGCCACATTCCTGAATTTTGAAACCATGATGTACTATAAAGACCATAATATTCTGGTTTATCCCGAAGGAGTACCGGGTATAGGTAAAGGCTTTGACAAAAAATACCAATTGCAAGAATTTAAAACCTCCTTTCTCCGAATGAGTATTAAATATAAAACAGATATTGTTGGTATTAGTACGATAAATGGAGAATATATAAACCCATGGGCATACAGTTCAAAATTTGTTAATCGTTCGATGAATAAAATAGGCATTCCATTTTTGCCTCTTGGCTTTATCACTCCATTTATTTTAATCCAACCATGGCTGTTTTATTTTGGTTTTCCGGCAAAATTAACCTTTGTTCTGGGACGAAGATTTAAACCCTACCAAATGATTGACAAACCTTATGAGTCAATCAGTCAAGAAGAATTTAGAGAACTTGCTGCAAAAATCAGAGACATGATGCAAGAAGATATGGACAAAGCAGTTGAAGAATACGGCAAAAAGCCATATAATTTAAAAGAATTTTTCAAAACAGCTTTTAAAAACTTTAAAAAACTACCTTTATACTTACCCACAAGCTGGCCTATTTTATTTATCGATCATCACAAAGAATTTGTTGTAAAACAAAATCGAAATTATAAACAAAAAGCAGGTTTTTTGCGTAATTTTTGGTTAATGATAAAAAATCCAATCACTTTTGCTTATTTTATACCTATTTTAGGATGGATTCCTATTGCAATAAAAGGTTATCGTGATAATAAAATTGATAAAAACAAAATCTTTTATTAAAATTTTTTATTGATTCTTTTGTTAAATAATCACACATTCTAGCTCCGCTGGGCAGACTATTAACCAACAACACCTTTCTAGTGTCGTGTCAAGTGTATTCTGCTATCATTCATTAGCAAATATTGCTTAAATGGTAATTAATTTATAATTTAGCCATTACATATATTAATTTGATTTGCCAATGCCTTCAAAAAAGCACGATGCCATAAAAAAAATGTTAAACACAGCGGTAAATTCACTAAAAGACAGTGATAATGTACCTCATTTGCATCACATGCGACATTTGATTGAGCTAGGAACCTTTTTTTACCTCTTGCCCTGGGGCGTACATTTAAAAAAAGTAATGGTTGATGATAAAATTTACGGCGAAGTAATCATTCCAACCACATCCGATCGTAATAAGGTAATGCTTTATTTTCATGGTGGAGGATATACCATTGGATCTTCACATTCACACCGTTCACTGGTAGGCAAAATAGCAAAAAAAGCAGGAATTATAGCACTATTAATCGAATACAGAAAAGCACCCGAATACCCGTTTCCGGCAGCACTCGATGATGCATTAGCAGCCTATAAACGATTAATTTTTGAACGAAGAAAATTGCCTGAAAATATAGTTTTAGCAGGCGATTCAGCTGGTGGTGGTTTAGCTTTTGCTACAATTCTTAAAATTAAAGAAGAAGGTTTACCCATGCCGGCAGGAGTAATCGGACTATCTCCCTGGGTAGATTTAAGCAATTCAGGCGAATCTATTTTACAAAATCAATACGAAGATCCTTTAGTGGATATCAGAAAAATGGAAAAATGGGCAAAAATGTATGCAGGAATGGAAAATGTAAAAAACCCATATATTTCACCTCTTTTTGGAGATTTATCGGGGTTTCCACCTATACTCATCCAAGCAAGCGATAGCGAAATGTTATACAGCGACGCTCTGCGTTTTGCAAAAAAAGCAGAAGAAGCAGGTGTGGAAGTAACATTACAAATTTGGGAAGGACTTATGCATTGGTGGCAAATTTTTCAACGTGTGATACCGGAAGCAGGAGAAGCATTGGATAAAATAGTTGATTTTATCAAATATACATTACATTCAGAAGTTAAAAAAAGAAGCTTACAAAAATAAGCTTATACCTTTTCTTTAAAATAAATATTTCATCAATTATTCATCAGCTTTCGTCAAATTTAAACTCATAATGTTCAAAAACACAAGCATTTTCTTGACTTTTTATTGAAAAAATATTATGTTTACATAACATTAGATTAATCTAAATTATAGAATTATGGAAAAAATTGAAGAATTATTTAAAAAATTTGTCTATACAGGTGTTGGTTTGGTATCTTTAACTGCTGAACGCTTACAAAAAACGGTAGATGAGATGGTTAAAGAAGAAAAAATTTTTGAAAAAGAAGGAGAAAAAATTGTTAATGATTTTTTTAAAAATACCGAAGAAAAACGTAAAGAGCTTGAAGAACAACTAAAAGGAGTTGTTGAAAAATCAGTAGCTAAGTTTAAATTTGCCAGCAGC
>JALWNR010000192.1 GCA_027083715.1 Bacteroidales bacterium | reverse complement strand
TCCTTAATTATTTCATTGGGCAGTTTTTCTATTGAATCCGTGTGAGTATCGGATATAATTAGTATTCTCATTAAATTTAAATATATAAGAGGTTATTTTTGAAACAAAGCATTAATAAATCAATAAACTTTAAAATTATGGAAAAGAATACTAATATTTGGAAAAATTCGATGAATTGGGGAATAATTCTTGGCATAGTACTAATAATTTATTCATTAATCATGTATTTCCTGGGGCTAAGTTTACAAAAATGGGTTGGTTATATAAATTATATCCTGATGATAGCCGGAATTATATATTCCACAATTCAGTACAGAGATAATGTTTTAGGAGGTTCTATAACCTATGGTAAAGCACTGGGGTTTGGCACCCTGGTAATTATGTTTGGCTCAATAATTACAGCTGTTTATGCCTACGTGTTCTATGCGTATATTGACCCTGATATGATAACAAAAATACTTGAAATGGCAGAAGAAGAAATGCTTAATAAAGGCATGAGCGATGAGCAAATTGAAATGGCTATTGAAATGCAAAGTAAATTCATGAAACCGGGATTAATGGCTTTGATGAGTTTACCGGTTGTTACATTCTTTGGCTTTTTGTTTTCATTAATAACCTCCATCTTCCTAAAAAAGGATGTTGAAACAAGCCCTTTTGAAGATTAGCAAATTGTAAAAAACAGATAAAACTTAATATCTTTTATGAATATATCAATTATTATTTCTCTTTTAAATGAAGAAGAATCATTACCTGAATTGTTAGACTGGATAAAAAGGGTAATGAAAGAACATAAATTTTCTTACGAGATTATCCTGATTGATGATGGAAGTACCGACAACTCATGGAAAATTATTGAAGAATATACCCAAAAAGATGCAAACATAAAAGGTATTAAGTTTCGCCGAAATTACGGAAAATCGGCAGCTCTGTACACCGGCTTTGATACGGCACAGGGTGATGTGGTAATTACCATGGATGCCGATTTACAAGATAGCCCCGAAGAAATACCGGAACTCTACCGAATGATTACCGAGGATGGTTATGACTTGGTTTCGGGTTGGAAAAAGAAACGCAAAGACCCTGTTTTATCAAAAAACCTGCCCAGCAAACTCTTTAATTGGACTGCTCGTAAAATTCACGGGCTGAAACTACACGATATGAACTGCGGCTTAAAAGCCTATCGCCTTAACGTAGTTAAGAGTGTGGAAGTTTATGGCGATATGCACCGCTTTATTCCGGTATTGGCAAAAAATGCCGGATTTAAAAAAATTGGCGAAAAAGTGGTAGCGCATCGTGCACGAAAATACGGATACAGTAAATTCGGACTCGAACGCTTTATCAACGGTTTTTTAGATTTGCTTACGCTTTCGTTTATGTCAAAATTCGGGAAACGCCCGATGCATTTTTTCGGACTAATCGGTACATTTAGCTTTTTCTTCGGTTTTGTAATTTTGGCTTATCTTACTTTTGCAAAGTTTTTTTATAATGCCTATAAAATGACTGAACGACCTTTGTTTTTCCTGGGTTTGTTACTTGTCATTTTCGGCACACAACTTTTCCTGACGGGATTTTTAGCAGAACTGGTTTCACGCAATGCAGCAGAGAGAAATAAATATGAGATTGAGAAAACATTAGGGAATGTAAAATAGCCAATACTATAAACGAATAAGCAAATGCAAATATTTACCCAAAGGATTGTATTAACTTTCCTAATTATTCTTTTTTCGATTAATTCCTTAAGTCAAAATCTGCTTACAAGCAGAAAAACAAGTTATTATACATATATTTACAAATTAAGCCAATCAGAAGCTAAATATATTTATAAGAAGAAAATTAGTGAACCGGAAGACTATTTCTATCATACATTAGTAGATTCATTTCCAACAGATAGAGCTTTTACTAAAAAGTTACCGGAAGGCTATTATATAAAAACCTACACGAGAGAAGACAAACAAATTATCAATATTATTACTGTCCGGAATTTTGAAGTATTTATACTGAATAACAACACCGATTTATATATTCAGGTTTATGATTTGCAAGGAAATATAATCCCTAATGCAAAAGTAAAAGTTGGTGGTAAAAGACTCAGGTATAATCAAAAGTCAAAATCATATATTGACAGGAAATCGAATAAAAAAGGCTTGCTAGCTGTTAATTATAATGGTTTTACTGCTTATTTCGATTTGTCGCGTGAATTCAATAACACATTAATTGCCCGTACAAAGAAAAAGCTTATTTATGGAGTTCCATTACGTTACATCTGGATGTCTGTAAGATTTTTATCGTTTATTCCTGTTGATGGTGTTCGGTCGATAATTAAACGTTATCCATATGGCAGTATCTATGATATAAAGAATTTTTCAGTAAATACATATAAAAAAGTAGCCTGTATTTTTGACGATTACTATTGTGATAATTATGAAAGAGAGGAGAAATTTTCAAGAAAACATCAGGGATACATTGTTTTTAACAAGCCCAAATATAAACCGGGCGATACGGTTAAGTTTAAAGCATACATCATAAAAAAGAAGAAAAAACCACTAAAAAAGCCGGTCAATATTTATCTTTATAAAGATTATTCACAAAAAGTTAAACTGACAAAACTCAAGCCATATAAAAAAGGTGCTTTCCGTTACGAGTTTTATCTTCATGATTCACTTCATTTAAAACTTGACCGGGATATTTCAATCGTATTGAATAAGAAAAAAGAGCTGGATTATTTAGGCGGAAAGTTCAGATACGAAGATTATGTTTTATCAAGAAGTAAACTTACCACCGGATTATCAGCCAAAGAGCATTTTAAGAATAATACCCTTAAGCTTTTTGTAAATGGTAGCGATGAAAATGATCTTAAGCTGCAAGATGCGCGAATTGAAGTACTAATAAGCCCTGACAAAACAACAAAATATTTTAATGAATATACCTACATACCGGATACATTATATTTTTTAAAAAGGAAACTTGACCCTCAAAACGAAACAGAAATACTAATCAATGATTCATTATTCCCCCCAATAAATTTTGCCTATAATATTAAAGTTACACTGAAAACATCGGACAATGAAATATTAACAAAGAAACAAAAAATAAACTATTACTATGAACAAAAAAAGTTCAGGGTTAAATTACCCGGCGATTCTATTTTATTTGAATATTATGTAAACGGATTAAAAAGTAATACCGAAGTCCGGATTATTGCTTATGATAACTTTAATAATGCAAAATTGATTTACAAAGGTGATTTACCTTATTCCACTAAAATACAGCCTTTTTATTCAAGGTACTCGATAAAATCTACCAAAAGTAATCTTTCCTATAATTACACTGTTAGGCATCAACCATCGCTTTTAGCCTGTTACTCCGAACGGACAAATTCAACACTAAATATTACAATAGATAACCCGCGTAAATTACCATTTGTCTATAATATCTACAAAAAAAATCAACAAAAAGCAGCAGGATATACAGATTCTTTGATCATTAATAAAAAAACGAAATCGAAACAAAACTATTCAATATCTTTAAGATATATATGGGGTGGAGCAGTAAAAGAAGATTTTTATACCATTCCGCTTAAAGATAAGCAGTTAAATATTACAGTTAATCAGCCGCATCTGGTATATCCAGGACAAAAAGCAAAAATTGAGTTAAGGGTTAGCGACATAAACGGAAAACCGGTTGGGAATGTTGATATTACTGCTTTTTCTTTAACCAAAAAGTTTCATTACAATCCCCCTCAAGTACCTGAGCTTTCAAAAGCGAGAAAGTACAAAACAATTTTCAATAATTTTGAAATGGAAGAATCGAATGCACCTATTTCCGGATCGCATAAGTTGGATTATCAAAAATGGAGTAAATTTGCAGGTTTGGACAGTATAGAATACTATAAGTTTTTGTATCATGGGACATTATACCGTTATGAATACGATACCAAAGATTCCAGCACACAATTTGCACCCTTTGTTATCTCTGATGGCAAAATAATACCTGTTCATGTAATTTATGTAGATAAAAAACCGGTTTATTTTAGCTGGTCAACAAATAAACGTCCGTATAGCTTTAAAATTAGTCCGGGTTATCATTCTATTGACATACGTACTACCTATAAAGAATACAGAAACAATAAACTTTTCTTTGAAAAAGGCAAAAAAACAATACTCAGTATCGATGAAAAATATATTAAACCCAACCAAAATATTTCCGGAAATTTAAATGATACGGAGAAACGAATACTGTATAATTATATTTTTCCGTATCGTAATAACTTTAAAGATGAATTTGCTTACCTCGAAAACTCCGGCAGAATTATCAATCTGCAAGCGTCGTATAACAGATCTAATAACAATAATTTTGCGGGACCTGTTTCCGGATTGGTTAAGTTTAAATTAATTGGAAAATACAGTATGGATTTTTTCCATGAACCCATGTTTGAATACGACTTTGCACCAAACTTGTTGAAAATGCGCTCTGTTTCTAAAAATTTATATCCAGATAACCTTTTAAACTACAGAAACACTTACCACCTGAACGATCGAATACTTACAAAAAAACAATTGGAAAAGGAAAGAAACATATATTTGCTCGAAAAAAAATACAGTAATGCAAAATTTAACTATCCGCATACATCATTAAATGGAACCGGAAAGTTAAGCATAAGCTTTAAAAATAATGGTAAAAAATTCATTACGCCACGCTATGTAATTATTCAGAAAAATAATGATGACTATTTGGAAGTTTTTACGGGAAGCACAAAAACCTTTTATAATTTAACAAAAGGATATTATTCATTATTCTATATTTATGATCATAATTTGTATGCTGTAAGTAAAGATTTATACGTAAAAGAAAATGGGAATAATCATTACAATTTGCAATGTCCGGACTCTTTACATAACGACCCATACGGTGATTCACTAATTAATAAAGCAGAATTCCTGATTTTCGGGAATTTGGAACATCTGGAAAATAAAGTTATCGGACGATCCGACCAATATAAGTTACAAGAATATTTTGGACAGGCAGAAAGAATTTCAGGACATATAAGGGACAGATATTCCGAAGCTATACCCGGTGTTACCGTGCTTGTTGCAGGAACAGAAATAGGAACAATAAGTAATCTGGATGGATATTACTCTCTAAGCGTACCAACAGGTTACAATAAACTTGTTTTCTCATTTATCGGTTATAATACAGAAGAAGTGTATATTGATTCAAGAAATGCTATTGATGTGACCCTGACAGAAAGCGAATTAGCTCTTGAAGAAGTAGTAGTTACCGCACTAGGTGTAAAAAGAAGCAATCGTACTTATACTACCTCAGAAATTGTAGGTAGCGTAGCAGGAATACCTTCACCAGAAATAAAGAATACCTTACAGAAAAAGGTTACCGGAATAAACATTTTGCCTTCCGGAAAAACAGAGATAAAAATACGGGGTGCAGCAAGTATGTCGTTTGACAAAACACCTTTGTATATTATTAATGATAAGATATTTACAGGCGACATAACAAAAATAAATACTAATGTAATTCAGCATATAGAGATGTTGGATGCAGAATCGGCAATGGCTTTATATGGAAGTATTGGTGCAAATGGTGCGGTAATTATTCGCACAAAACCCGGTAATACAATTATTACAAAAAAGTTTACCGGTAAAGGGGCAGATTATGATGCAGCATTTTATGAGTCCTCAATGCAGTCAAGTTCAATTCGCAAGGATTTTTCAGATTATGCCTTTTGGCAACCTGCATTATCAACAGATAAAAATGGGAAAGCCGGTTTTGAAGTAACTTTTCCCGATGATGTTACAAACTGGAAAACCTATTATCTTGCCATAGGTTCAAAAAAATTAAGCGGACAAACACAGGGCTCGATAAAATCATACAAACCTTTGATGGCACAACTTGCATTACCAAGATTTTTGATAGAATCAGACAGTAGTATGGCTATTGGAAAATCACTGAACTATACACCGGATACTGTTAACATTACCACACAATTGGAAATTAATGACAGTATTGTTTTCAGTAATAAAAGATACTGCAAAAATGCAATTATCGAT
>JALWNR010000191.1 GCA_027083715.1 Bacteroidales bacterium | reverse complement strand
GTTTATTGGTATATTAGTTATGCAAATTAAGAGTTGAACCAAGATTAAATTAAATACCTTTAATATACTGCAATCAAACTTATTGTATTTAAGCCCTTAATTTGCATTAGCTATATTTTAATACATCAAATTGCTAATTTACAAATACTTATACCAATACACTAATTTTAATCATCACTACTCACACCCATAAATAGAAAGATATAGTACGCAAGCGATGCCAAAGCGGTTAATGCGCCCACAACATAAGTCATTGCAGCCCATTTCAGAGCATCTTTGGCTTTTTGATAATCTTGTCCACTAAGCATACCTTTTTCCTGCATCCAGGTCAAAGCTCTGCGACTGGCATCAAACTCAACGGGTAAAGTTACAAAACTAAAAAGTACCGATACGGCATATCCAAGAATACCAATTAGCAAAAGCCAAGGCGCAGCATTCAATAAAAACATTCCACCCAACAAAGCCCATGAGCTGATTTGTGCACCCAACTGCGCCATAGGCACCAAACCGGAGCGCACGTGTACCCAAAAATAACCGGCTTTGTGCTGCAGGGCATGACCGGTTTCGTGTGCAGCCACAGCCAGTGAAGCTATACTGTTACCGCTGTAAACTGTTGGACTTAAAGCAATGGTTTTTGTTGTCGGATTATAATGGTCGCTCAAATACCCACGGGCAGGTACAATTGCCACATCACGCACTCCATAATCAGATAACATCATTTCGGCAGCTTGTTTACCGCTAATCCCATAAGGCAATGCCTGCATGGAGTATTGCTTAAATTTATTCTGAAAACGTATGCTTACCAAATAGCTTATTACCGTCAGTATGATAAAAAATCCCCAAAATCCCATATTTCATCTTTTTTTAATTAGACTTTAAACTTGCCGGCAGCAAATTTTATTCCCTCACACAAACTCAGACAATTTGTCGCTAGTTTATTTAAAAAGCTGAAAATAAGTCAGATTTAGAATTGATAAATGAGACAAAATAATTTGTTTCAATATTTTTTGACTTCGTTTATTACAGAAATATATTTGAAATAATTAATAGCAGAATAGTCATGTATCTTACATAATTGCATCTGTATAAAGGGAATTTATAAGGCATTTCAATACTCACAACTCAAAAAAATGAAAATAAAATAAAAAATGTCCGAACACCAAGTCACCTTACAACAAAAAACTCAGCAAAATACCCGCTGCCACTGCCGAGCCAATTACTCCAGCAACATTGGGTGCCATAGCGTGCATGAGCAAATGATTGGTCGGGTCTTCTTTCAAGCCCATGTTTTGCACCACGCGTGCGCTGTCTGGCACGGCAGAAACTCCTGCTGCGCCCACCAAAGGGTTAATTTTATCGCCTTCGCGAAGGAAAAGATTCATTATTTTAGCAAAAATTAAACCTCCTGCCGTAGCAATCATAAAAGATAAAGCTCCCAAAACAAAAATCAACATTGATTCGGAAGTGAGAAATACATTTGCCTGAGTGGAGGCTCCTACCGTTACACCCAAAAGAATGGTAACAATATCAATCATCGAGTTACGCGCTGTTTCTGCCAAACGCTTAGTAACACCCGATTCTTTCAACAAATTACCGAAAAATAACATTCCCAACAGCGGTAATGCACTCGGCGAAATAAATCCGGTAAGGATTAAACCCACAATCGGAAAAATAATTTTTTCAATTTTGGTAACTGCGCGCGGCGGCTTCATTTTAATCAATCGCTCTTTTTTCGATGTTAAAAGTTTCATAATCGGTGGCTGAATAACCGGAACTAAAGCCATGTATGAGTATGCTGCAATGGCAATAGGGCCAATCAGGTTTTTAACAGTTGTGCCATCGGGCAAAATATTAATGCCGTTTGCTAGTTTTGAAGACAGGAAAATAGCCGTTGGTCCGTCTGCACCACCAATAATACCAATTGCTCCGGCTTCGGGAGGTGCAAAACCCAGCATCAAAGCTCCTATAAAAGTAAGAAAAATACCCACCTGAGCAGCAGCACCTAAAAGCATCAGGCGCGGATTAGAAATTAGCGAAGAAAAATCAGTCATGGCACCAATGCCTAAAAATATCAGCGGAGGATAAATTCCTTTGACCACCCCCATATACAAATAATTCATAACACTCCCGCTTTCATAAATGCCTATTTGTAAACCTGCATTTTGCAAAAAGGGAATATTCCCGATAATTACTCCTGTACCAATCGGGACAAGTAACAGAGGTTCGTAATCATATTTTATAGCCAGAAAAATAAAAAAAAGCCCAACCAATATCATGGCTATATGCCCGGGTATCACATTTCTAAAGCCGGTAAATTTATAAAAAGTTTTCAGTCCGTTTAAGGCATTGTGTGAACTGCTTTTCGGTTGAAATTGACCGGATTGTACTGTGTTTTTGCTATTGGCTAATGCCTTTTCGGGTTTTACAAAAACAGTCCAAAGTATTGATAATATACTTATTATGGCAAAAATTGTAATTAATCGTTTCATGTGTTTATTTTTTACTATTTTTAGTTGCCACATGGAACCGCATGATGTAAAATAATCATTTCCTTGTGTGTTTAATAATTATTTTAATCATGCTTGTTTCATGTGTCTCTTCTTTATTGTTTTCAATGGTCACATAGTCTGTTCCGCTACTGCGGAAGAACTGCATGATGTAAATAAAATAATCATTTCTCCCGAAAAATCGAGACAGTTTTTGTGTGTTTAATAATCACTCGCAAGCTCATGAGATCACTTCGTTAAGTTATTTTAATCATGCTTGTTTCACGAGATTAGAATTTTAAAATTTTGTAATTGATTTTAATCAGAAAGTTCTTCGTAAGTTTGAAACCGATAATAAATTATTATACAATTTCCAAAAGTACATCGTTTTGCAATACCGAATCACCCTGCGAAACACTAATACTTTTAATGGTTCCACCCTTTTCTGCCAATACCTGATTTTCCATTTTCATGGCTTCCATAATCAAAAGTTTGTCTCCGGCATTTATGGTATCGCCTACTTTTACAAATATTTGTAAAATGGTTCCGGGCAAAGGAGCCACTACTTTTGTCGCTTTACCGCTGATGTTTTTTGGTATTTTACGCTCTTTTATGGTTGGACTAGGTACCTTTGAACGTACCAATTTAGGTGTTTTCGTTTTTTTAAATTCCTTTTCTAACTCTACACGATATTGAGTACCATTTACTTCAATTTCTGCAACATTATCTTCGACATTAATTATTTCAACATCGTAGGCATGCCCACGTATGGTAAATTTATATGTTTTCATAATTATCTTTTTTTAACTTTTTACTTTTAACATTCAACTTTTTACTACCGCAATGGCTGACGCATACTGTATATTTTTGAACTCCAAGGAGAATATACTCTTGCTACTCTTTTAATTGTCATAATATGTTCTTCATCATCATGAAATTCATTTAAATGTAAATGTAAAGCCATAGAAATGGCAGCTACAACAGGTCCCTGAATACTTAAATCCTCTTTTTCGGCAATTTCATTCAATCCACTTTTGCGTAAACGTAACTTGGCTTGTAAGTTTATAAGCTTTGGCAAACTATTAAATACAAAATACAGTAGAACCAAGGCAATAAAAACAATCAGATAACCAACAAAAGCAATAATCATATTCTCTGCGTTCAACGCATTGGTGTTTATTACTAAAAATATCATAATCAATGTTTTATAAAGGTAAGTTTGAATGTTTTTTTGGAGGATTTATATCCTTTTTAGTAGCCAGTGTCTGCAATGCCCTGATTATCCGGAAACGGGTATTACGCGGCTCAATTACATCATCAATATATCCGTACTTTGCTGCCTGATACGGATTTGCAAAATTATGAACATATTCGTCTTCTTTCTTTTGAATAAATTCTTTTCGTTCCTTAGTATCATTAATTTCACGAATGTGCTTTCCTTCAAGAATTTCAATGGCTCCTTTGGGACCCATCACAGCAATTTCGGCAGAGGGCCATGCGTAATTAAAATCACCGTGTAATTGCTTAGAACTCATCACATCGTGTGCTCCTCCATACGATTTTCGCAGGGTTATGGTGATTTTCGGTACTGTGGCTTCTCCGTAGGCAAACAATAATTTAGCTCCGTGGATGATAATTCCTCCGTATTCTTGCGCACTGCCCGGTAAAAATCCGGGAACATCAACCAAAGTAACAATAGGAATATTAAAAGCATCGCACATACGAACAAAACGTGCAGCTTTACGTGAAGCATCGATATCCAATACTCCGGCAAGAAAATTAGGCTGATTAGCAACAATACCAACCGGACGACCATTAAATTTAGCAAATCCCACTACAATATTTTTTGCATAATGGCGGTGAAACTCTAAAAACTCTTCCCTGTCCACAATAGTGTAAATAATATCTTTTACATCATACGGATGATTTGGGTTTTCAGGAATAATTTCATTCAGCTCATCATTTACACGGTCGATAGGATCAGTACAAGCAGTAGTAGGCGGGTCTTCTAAATTGTTTTGAGGCATGTATTCTAATACTTTGCGTATTAGTAAAATACCTTCTTCTTCATCATCAGCCCTAAAATGTGATACTCCAGAACGGGTAGAATGAACATTTGCTCCTCCTAAATCTTCGGTAGTAATATCCTCACCGGTAACGGTTTTGGTAACTTTTGGTCCGGTTACAAACATATAACTGGTTTTGTCGCTCATAATTACCACATCGGTCAATGCAGGAGAGTAAACAGCACCGCCGGCACAGGGCCCAAAAATTGCAGAAATTTGAGGTACAACTCCCGAAGCCATAATATTCCTTTGGAATATTTCGGCATATCCGGCAAGGCTGTTTACCCCTTCCTGAATACGTGCTCCGCCACTGTCATTAATACCGATAATGGGTGCACCTACTTTCATTGCCTGATCCATTACTTTGCAAATCTTTTTTGCATAAGTTTCAGATAATGAGCCGCCAAAAACCGTAAAATCCTGTGCATATACATAAACCACACGTCCGTCAATGGTTCCGTGTCCGGTTATCACACCATCGCCCAAAAACTTTTTATCCTGCATGCCAAAATCAGTACAACGATGTGTTACGAACATATCCATTTCTTCAAAACTGCCTTCATCCAAAAGCATTTCAATACGTTCGCGGGCTGTAAACTTACCTTGCTCGTGTTGCTTATCTATTCGCTTTTCTCCTCCACCCAAACGCGCCTGAGTGCGATAATCAATAAGCTGTTTTATTTTTTCCTGCCTGTTCATATTACTTGGTAATTAGTTAATTTATGTATTTTATGTATTGGAAATTAGTTTGTAAGCCAATTGGTTATTAGAAAAGTTTAAACCATTAAACCTTTCAACCTCTAAACTTTTTAACTTAATAAACTTTATAACTTTAAACTACTTGCTGCAAAACTCTGTTAATACTCCAAAAGTAGATTTTGGGTGCAAAAAGCCGATATTTAAACCTTCTGCTCCTTTTCTGGAAGTTTTATCAATGGTTTTTATGCCTTTTTCTTCGGCTTCTGCCAATGCATTATTTGTATCATCGGTTGCAAAAGCGATATGGTGAATACCTTCGCCACGCTTTTCAATAAATTTAGCCACAGGACTTTCTGCCGATGTCGCTTCCAAAAGCTCTATTTTGGTTTGCCCGATTTGAAAAAAAGCAGTCTTTACCTTTTGGTCTTTTACTTCTTCAACAGCATAACATTTTAAGCCCAAAACATCTTCGTAGTATTTTTTTGCTTCGTCAATGCTTTTTACGGCTATACCAATGTGTTCAATATGAGATAAATTCATTTTTTGTATTTTTTTAAAAAGATTAATCACAACAAAAGTAAAAGCACAAGTTAAACAATAATATGATAAATATCAATATTTCTAGATATTTTAAATGATATACAACATATTGTTTTATTACCTTAAATCCGCAAGTATCTTTTGCTGCAAAGCCAAATAGCCCGCCATTATTGGCAGTGCTCGAAAAAACCTACTCACCGTAACTAATGCTACGTTTGCGTTGCTTTTTTCTGTGCTTTGCCAATACTGACACACTCTTTGACTTTTCGCTACAAACATACC
>JALWNR010000190.1:333-6116 GCA_027083715.1 Bacteroidales bacterium | reverse complement strand
CTGATACGTTAGAAGAAATAAAAATTGGAAACTTGCCATTCTTTTACAAACTGACTAACAAATACCCTATATTTAATAAACCCATAAACCAAAACCAGAGAGTCATTCGCTCTTAAAAAATTTCGTTAAAAAATACCTTGGTTCAATTTTTGTTTAAAACTTATGAGCTAACGTTTAGAATAAATCCATGTTTTATTTCATATTTTAATTTTAATTTTATTAATTTGTAAGTTAAACGACTTTAAATTTTGTCAAAAAAAAGTGATTATTTTACAACATATATTACATAATAAATATTTGACTGTTTTTCTGTTAATATTAGTGCTTGCACCATTGAGTGTACAAGCTCAAATATCGAACGAACAAAAAGCACAAATAAATCAGTATAAGTCTCTTATCTCAGATTATAAAAAAAAGAATGAGCTAAGAATGGCAGGTTATTATCAATATAAAATCGGGACTGTTTATCTAGAAGCAAATGAATATTCAAAAGCAATTGATAAATTTTTAATAGCAGCCGAATATTATGAAAAAATTGGAAGTTACAGCAACAAAAAGAAAATATACAGCAATGTAGCTTTTTTATATGCAGAACTCGGACAATTAAAAAATGCCAAAAAATACTACAATAAAAGTTTAGAAATAAGCAGGGTTTTGAAAAATAGAAATGATATTTCTGCCAGCCTAATGGAAGTGGCAACAATGGAGATATATGCAAAAGATTATACCAATGCTCAAAGCCATTTGGAAGAAGCCTTACAAATAGCCAACTCTTTGACCGATGCCCGCCTGTTAAGAACCTGTTACCGTTTACTTTCACAGTTATATCAAGCATATGGAAATCAAAAAAAATCAAAAGAATATTATGATAATTTCTTAATTTACGATAAACATGTAAAAGAAGAAGATGCCAGAAAGCGCGAAGAAAAAGCCAATCAAACGATTACCGAAGAAAAGAAAAAATCGCAAATCCTGATTGAAGAAAAAGAACTGCAAAGTTTAAAGTTCAAAGCGCTGGAAATGGAAAAAAAATTCAAGGAAGATTCTTTGGCAAGGGCAATAAAAGCAAAAGAAGATTCTTTGGCAAGGATTGAAGAAGAAAAAACAAGATTTGCTAAACTTAATGAGCTTTTAGAAAAAGAATCGCAATTTCAGGATGCGATAATTGAGAAAAAAGAGCTTGAAGCACAGCAAGCAAAAATGAAACTTTACGGTGCAATTGCAGGAATAGGCTTATTGGCAATTCTTATAATTGTTGCGGTTGTAGCATTTATTCAAAAACGTAAGGCAAACCGCTTGCTCGAACAACAAAAAATTGAAATTGAAATAAAAAGTGAGCAGATTAAACACAAAAATGATGAATTGGAAGATGCAATGGAAAAAATACAGTATCAAAACAAAAACATCATGCAAAGTATTAATTATGCTCAGCGAATACAAGAAGCAATGATGCCTAAAAAAGAAACCATGCAGGCTTTGTTTAAAGATTCATTCATATTTTTTAAACCCAGAGATGTTGTTAGCGGTGATTTTTATTGGTTTAAAGAGGTAGTACCGAAAGAAAAAGGAATAGAATATGAAAATAAACAATTTGCATCAGGACTAGATATAGGTCATGAAAAATATGTTGTAACAGCAGTTGATTGTACCGGACATGGTGTGCCGGGTGCTTTTATGTCGATGTTAGGTTATAACTTACTCAATGATATAGTAGGCAAAGGAATTATTGAGCCCAATGAGATATTAAGCGGTTTGCACAAAGGAATCAGAACATCACTTAATCAAGATGCTACTCAAAACCGTGATGGTATGGATATGGCTCTTTGCGTAATTGACCCTAAGGAAAAAATATTAGAATATGCCGGTGCTCAAAATCCCTTAATATATATTCAGGACGGTAAATTATACAGGGTGCGAGGAAATAAATATCCGGTGGGAGGATTTCAGGTAGAAAATCACGAATATACCAAACATATAATTAAAGTAGATAAACCCACTACATTCTATATTTTTTCAGATGGTTTCCATGATCAATTTGGAGGTCCGGCTGGTAGAAAATTTATGACTAAAAATTTCAGAGACCTTTTGTATGAAATATACAATATGCCAATGGAAGAACAAAAAAATATTTTAGAATTGGTAATTAATGAGTGGATGGGTAATTATGAACAAACAGATGATATACTGGTAATTGGGTTTAGATTAGATTTTTCGAATGAAAGAAATGTACAAAAACCTAGAAAAACAGTAATAAGTAAAACATTTGAAACGGAAAGAAGGGAAAAGTCTTGACAATTAATCACAAAATAAAGGGTTTTTATCACAACTTATTATACTTTTATAAAATACATTCATGAA
This sequence comes from Bacteroidales bacterium, assembly GCA_027083715.1. Lineage (GTDB taxonomy): Bacteria > Bacteroidota > Bacteroidia > Bacteroidales > NBLH01 > NBLH01. The sequence goes on along the minus strand of JALWNR010000190.1, from coordinate 3,758 downwards.
TAGATAAATAAAATGTTTCTTTTAAACAACTATTTTAAGTATATTTAAGTCTATACACATAGATATATGAAAAGATTTTTACTAATAATTATTTGTTTTATTAGCATAAACCATATAAATGCACAAGCTGATACAGTTGCTCGATTAACAACAATTGCATCAGGTACAATAGATTTTTACTTTAATTCGGAGAATAAAATTAATAATGGATTTGAACTGACTAATTACACAAGATTTAGAGTGTATTTTGTTGCAACAGACAATACAAGCACCCCCACTGCTGCACAATGGCGATTAATGGTTCGCTCCAATACAGCACAAATAGATGGAGATGCCGGAAATACACTGGATTTAAGAACGGTTCAAATAAGTGCAAATTCAGGAGGGAATGGTGCAGATCAGGGATGGATTTCTTTATCCAATGCTGATGTGCTTTTGGTGGATACAGGGACAAATCCTGCCAATACAATAGATGTTACAATTTCATATCGTTGTGGTATGGATCCAACTTATCCTATTGCAGGACAAACGCCGGATCATTATTTTGTAGATTTGATATTTACTTTGGAATTGATTCCATAAATATATATAAAAAATAAATACTAACTTAAAATTTAAAATTATGAAAAAATTACTTTTAGGATTTATATCCCTTATTTTAGTAGGTCAAGTAGGTTTCTCTCAACCTGTTAGTGATCAAGCCGTTATTCCGATGGCAATTACGGTGAACTCAATTTTACGACTAAATATTGTAAGTGGTGGGAATATTGAATTTGTCTTTAATTCAATTAATGATGTAAGCTCTGGTATTGCCAACGCAACTGCATACGATACCCGATTTACAGTAGCATCAACGACCAACTGGACATTAAACTTTGGTACAGATTTAGGAGCTTTTACGGCAACAGGTGGTGGTACAATTCCATTAGACATGGTTGCTCTTATACTTGCTGATGATGCCGGAGGAAATTGTTTTATTGGTGGACGTTGTGATAATACGGTTGCCTATTCTCCGGGTGGGGGTATAGGAGTGTTGGTTAATTCAGGAACGCTCATTTCTAATGGAACAGGAAACGTTGGAAACTCAACAGTAAATGCTTTTGTAATAAACTGGGAATGTAATACAGCTAATGCAACTTCCAGATTTACTGCTGCAGGAGGAACTGTAAACGCTGCACCCGGAAGATACTCTGCAAATGTTTTCCTTTCATTAGTAGCTCTTTAATTATTAGCACAAAATACGGCATTTCATAAAAGTAATCGCAATGAATTACTTTTACGAAATGCTTGTATCATTTGTAAAATATTAACATAAAGTTTAGTTTTTTTAGATAATTAATATTTTTTACCTAATAGAGCAATTAGTATTGAAAATCCGGAAACATATTAGGAAACATTATCAGATTTTTACTTTATTACTAACGCAATAAACCAAAGGTTGCATGAGCATATTTATCAGAAATATTTTGCTCTTCTTTACAATTCTATTTATATCTTTCCATTTAAAAGCTCAAATAGGCTCTTATACGAATGGTTCAAATTTAGAGGCTCGTTTTTTTAGAAACAAAATAGAAACACAAGCAAATACGAGTATCTTTAATTTATTAACTATTAAGAATAAAACCAATAAAAAATTTACCGGAACTGTACGTTACACAGCTCCAAACGGATGGAATATTTTAGGTGAAAGCAGTATTAATATAGCTATTGCTCCAAAAGATTCGCTTAGCTTACCTGTCAGAGTATCTGTTTCCAACAAAGCAGTAGGTGAAATTGGCTATGCATTAATTGCAACTGTTTTTGACAATCAAGAAAGACAAGTTGTATCAGAGTATAGTTTTATAGTCATACCCCGAATTTCGGATATCAAAACTAAATTATTAAATAGAAGGACCTACTTTAACAATAAAACTGCAAAAGCTAAAATAAATTATAAAATTGAAAATAACGGAAATACTAACGAGTTGGTTCAATTAGAAATTGATGGACACAATATGTTAAGCATTGAAGATTCAAAAGTAAAAGATATTTATGCTAAAGAAATTAATCTTCCACCACATTCAGACACAATTATTGATTTTTTTGTTCAATATGATCCGGACATAGATTTAAGAAAATATTATTTTGTCGAAATCAAAGTATATAATAGCGATACTACTTTTAGAAATATAGTTTGGGCAAACCGTATTGAGAATAATTATACTTACCTAATTCCAGAATATAGTAAATGCGGTATTTTTGAATTGGTTTTTAACAATTTACTCCAAGAGGATCCATCAATATCATTCTATGCAAAGGGTAATATTCTGTTTAAAAAAAATTTAACAGCCTATTACGAAATAAGACCACCAACATGGACTAAATTAAAACAGAATTATGATTATTTTGAAAGCAGTGCAATGTATTACACAGGACTTAAAAATAATATTTTCGATATTAGGCTGGGTAGTTTATATAATAAATTCAAGCAAAGGTATTATGGACTTGGAGCCGGTTTAGATATCAATAAAAAAGGCTTTTTATCATCCGGTTTTTACATGGTGAATAAAAGTTCTGATTTTTATGGGGGTGAATTAGGTTTTCAAGCAAAAAAATATTTTACAGTTAAAGCCGGATATTCTGAAATTAACTACGACACATTATACAGATTTCATAAACTAATCCATTTAGATACACGATTCAGGTTAGGGAGAAATCATAGTTTCTATTTATTTCTTGGAACCAGCCAAACAGAAGATTTGCTTACAACAAACTTTGAAAAGTATAATTATGGAATTAATTTCAGATATAACGGAAGTTTTAATAAGTTTAGAATAAATGTTAATGGCGATTACGGAACACCACAATATACAGGTACCTCTGCCGGGCGTTTTTATATAACAGGGAAATCGGAATATACTTTTAATAAAAAAAACAGGTTTAATCTATACTATTTAAAACAAAATTATTTTCCGGCATTATATAGTTTAGGGTCTATACAACCCAGCAGATATAAATATTATGATGATATTAAATTAGAGCATGCTTTTAATATAGATAAAACAACTGATTTTTATTATGGATTGAACTACATTCAGGAAAAAACCAACCAAATACTTTCGCCAATTGGAACATTTGAACCATTTCTCACTGATAATTACCGATTATTTGTTAAAGCAGTATTAAGAGTTAAATACAAAAACATACAAATTACTCCACATTTTGATTTTGGAAGGGTATTTGTAAACAAAGCTTACGATTTTGCAAATACTGCAAACCTTAGTACTTTTACATACAATTTTTATTTTAATATTACAGCACGCCACTCAGGACTGCTATTGTTCTATAGAAATGGACCTTTTCAAGTTTATGAACAATATTATTTTTATTTAAATAACTATTTTACCAAACGCTTGTTTCTAACTGCTTATTACGATAAATATCTT
>JALWNR010000190.1:0-323 GCA_027083715.1 Bacteroidales bacterium | reverse complement strand
ATACTAATTTATTTAATTTATCAACTCAGTTTACATGGTTTCTCCCCCATGACTGGTCTGTGTATTTATTAAGCAATTATAGTTTAAGAACCTTGCAAGATGAAAGAACAAAAGCCACATTAAAATACTCAACCGGTTATATGGAAATTGGAATTAGAAAAGAATTAAATTGCAAACAACCGCGAATACAATTTTACGACTTAAAAGTTGTATTTTTTCGAGATCTTAACGGAAACCGTAAAAAAGAGGCAAATGAACCGGGGATTAACAATGTATTGGTTCAAATTAAAATTAATCAGGATAATATTGTGACTGAATCAAGC
>JALWNR010000189.1 GCA_027083715.1 Bacteroidales bacterium | reverse complement strand
ACCGCTTTTGTTATAGTTACATTACAATACATTTACTATCAATACATTAAGTGAGTTTTATCACAAAACAAACGCACTCAAATTTATTCGCCTTCGGCTCATGAGGCTAAAGGTTGGGTGTTGCTTGAAATTCTCTTCACGCATCTACTTCGTTACGAATTCCTTGAACTTTTCTCTTTACAAGCGTAGCTTGTGAAAAATATAAAGATATGTCGGCGGAATTCGGTGCCTCGTATCTGCATAAAGAAAATTTCATGAACTGCGAAGCACATCACCGAAGGTAATTATTGCGGCTAATTCTCTTTCTCAAAATAAATTTGATAATAATTCATTCCTTTTGACGAGTCATAGCCTTTAACGATTCTTTGGCGGTCGCCATGGATATAGATATGAAAGTTTTTATCCAATTTTAGCACACTTTTAAATTGAGCACGACTTTTTTTAACTGCAGTTTCAGAAATATCAAAATTATCTTTTATTTCCAGCTCATTTTCTTCGGCAACTTTTTCGCGATACTCTTCAAAAGCCTGAATAACTTCTTCATTGGCAATTACATTCTGCTTAAAATCCTGAATATCAAACTCCTCTTTTTCCTTAAAATATTCAGCAGTTTTATTTAACATTTCAATTTGATCTGCACGCTCAACACCATTACTTTGATTGTACACATCTTTTACAAAACCTTTGCAAATTCCAATATAGTTAGCCGTTTGATAATAATCATCCTTACGTTTTTCAAGTGCCAAAAAATCATCTTTCCAATAATGCGCATCTTTCGATTTACCGGATACATCAATAATTGCCACTTTATAGCCGGTTTCTACTTCGGTATTAAAAATTAAACAGGCTTTATCAATTTTATTGATATTAATTCCGGTATCATGCCCAAGCTGCACATTGTCATTTTGAGCAAATACTTTTAAAAAGGGCTGTTTTGTTTCCGATTTAAAGATTCCAAGTGCATCCACAACCTCATCTTCAATAATGCAATTGCGGAAAAGTGCAACATATACTTCTCCTGATTTTATATTCGGATGATAGGATTGCTCATACAAATGATGTGTAATTTTTTTCGATTCATCAACCAATTCTTCAGCGGTCTCAAAAATAATTTTTGCCGATTGAAAAACCTTATTATCCGGCAAAGACTCTTCTGCAAACTGATAAAAAACACCTTCTTTAAACGAATTAAAAAAGTAGCTGACAAGCACTTCTTTAAGCGTATCATCAATATTCACTTCTTCCTCTGAAAGTAAGAGTTCTTCGTTCTGGCTTTTATTACCTGCTTGATGAACAATTAAATGTTCAAGTTCTGATTCTTCAAAATAAAACATATTTTTTGAAAATAATTTTTACTACAAAAATAGGGTGTAATCTGCTTATAAAAAAACAGATTGCACCCTAAATAAAAAATCTTTTTCTGATTAAGGTTTATCAGCGATTGTAGCTGTTGTATCCTCTCCTATTATCGTTCTCTGTTTTTGCTCTTGCCTGATTCACTTTCATATTTCTTCCTTTTAAATCAGAATCATTCAGTTCATCAATTGCACGCTGTGCGTCTTCATCGTTAGGCATATCCACAAAGCCAAAGCCTTTGCTTCTGCCTGAAAATTTGTCTGTAATAATTTTTACACTGTCAACGTCTCCATATTCCAAAAAAACATTTTTTAAATCATCTTCACTGAGACCATAATGAAGATTACCAACATAAATATTCATAATAAAAGTAAAAAAAGATTAATAAAACATAAAGGTACGTTAAAATTTAATATCTTAATTAATTAATCCAACTTTTTTATTTGAATACTTAGCCACGCTAGCATATATTACTGTAATACAGATGTTTTCAGCTATTCTGAAAAAATTTTAAGACAATCGTTTTGAGAAATTAACAGCTACTGACTACTTTTTTTATAAAAATCACAATGCCTCTTTTTTTTGTTAAAAATTTAATACTACCATCATCTTTATGATTCAATAAGTTATATAGAGCTAAATTTCAATGGATTAACATACAAATAAAAAAAACATTTGAGCAAAGTGTAAAAAATACACCAGAAAATTTGCTTTGTGTTGAAATTACACTTATCTTTGTGTTGAAATTACACTTTAAAATTATGGAAAAAGAAAAAAAATATTGTTACGAGTACCCGCGTCCGGCACTAACTACCGATTGCGTAATTTTTGGTTTCGATGGGTTGGAACTAAAAGTATTACTCATTGAGCGCGGTATTGAACCCTACAAAGGCAGATGGGCATTCCCGGGCGGATTTGTGCAAATGAACGAAACCACCGAAGAAGGAGCTAAGCGCGAACTGGAAGAAGAAGCCGGCTTGAAAAATGTATTTATTGAGCAGCTTTACACATTTAGTGATGTACATCGCGACCCGCGCGGCAGGGTGGTATCCGTTGCCTATTACGCACTTGTGAATTTAAAAGAACATCCTGCCACAGCAGGCGATGATGCAAAAAAAGCACAGTGGTTTTCCATTAAGAAAATTCCCTCACTGGCGTTTGATCATGAAAAGATTTTCCGCATGGCAATGCTCCGCATTAAAGGAAAAATAAGGTATCAACCCATCGGCTTTGAACTTTTACCGGAAAAATTTACCCTAAGCGAATTACAATATCTGTACGAAGCCATTCTGGAAATTAAACTGGACAAGCGAAATTTTCGCAAAAAAATAAAAAAAATGAATTTATTAATTGAATTGGACGAAAAACAACAAAACGTGCAACATAAGGCAGCAAGTTTTTACCAATTTGACAAACAAAAATATGAAGAGCTCTTGCATAAAGGATTTAATTTTGAAATCTGAAAATAATGATGTAATGATTACAATTATGCAATGATTTAATTATAAATACAGATAAAAAAGATTAATAACTCAATAAATAAAAATATTAACCATGGACAAAAATATCACTTTAACCCGAATTATTACCTTCGGTGAGGTGCTTCGCAGTTCACCGATTCCATCACACTTTAAAGCTAATAAAATGATTGACAACACTTTACGCAAATATGATACAAATGAAACCTTACGAATTATAGGAGCTATTAAAAAAACACTCAGTAAGTAAAAAACACATTGCATCATTGTATCTCATTATTATATCATTAAACCATTATATCACTGAATAATTAAAATTAGAGTTATGAAAAAAAATGCATTATTAATTATCGACCCGCAAAATGATTTTTGCAACCCGGGAGATGCCAACGGAAAAGGCAAAGGTTCATTGTATGTAGATGGAGCCGAAAAAGATATGGAACGCCTTGCCCTCTGGCTTAAACAGAACAAAGACAAGATTGATTTCATCGGTATTACCATTGATTCGCATCAGCCGAATGATATTTCGCATCCGAATTTCTGGATGGATAAAGACGGTAATTTTCCGGCACCTTTTACGGTCATCACTTCTAAAGAAGTGGAAGAAGGAAAATGGACACCGCGCTTTGACCCAAAACGCTGTCTGAATTATTTAAAAGATTTAGAGGCTCAGGGCGAGTATCCACATGTAATCTGGCCTATGCACTGCCTGATTGGTTCAGAAGGTGCAGCTGTTTATCCCCCCTTGATGAATGCTATAATTGATTGGACAGTAAAAGGCAAATTTTATCAAACGGTTGCCAAAGGAACATTTCCGTTCACAGAACATTTCGGGGCTTTCAGAGCACAAATTCCTGATCCTGAACGACCGGAAACACAGCTCAATCAGGCATTAATTAAAACATTGGAAACCTATCAGAACATCTATCTGGCGGGAGAGGCAAAATCGCATTGCGTAGCAAACAGTCTGAAACAAGTTTTGGACGAAGCTCCGGCACTGGCAGCAAAATTTATTGTTCTGCAGGATGCCATGTCGAACGTAGCCGGATTTGAAACCCTTGCCGACCCGATTTATCAAAAAGCAACACAAATGGGCGTTCGTTTTTCGGATACTACAAAAGCATTATTGTAAAATAACTGAATTTGTTAGTCAAACGGACATTCACTGTAACAAGTTTATTTTATAGTACTTTGGAAAATTGCAAGAATGAGGTAATGGGAAAATGGCTTACGAGACAGCACAAACGTCATGTAGTATATTTTAAACCTCTAAACTATTCATTTAATAAAAAAAAATCAGAGCCATGAAAAATATAAATGAAAGTATCAACATCAACGATTTGAATTTTAACCTGGATTTCGGAAATTTTAATCCCGATGAAATTGAAGTGGATGAAACCATCAATGCCGTATTTTTGATTGATGTCTCATCATCTGTATGGTCATACGTGCAAGAGCTGAATCTGGCATTTAATGAGTTTACCGAAAGCATGCAAAAATCGCATATTGCTGATAAACTTTTGGTATCCATCATTGAGTTTAACGACCGGATAAATATAGTAAACGGGTTTATGCCTGTTGAAAATATCTCAGCAATGGATTTCTCAAAAAAGATAGGTGGAGCAACTGCCCTTTATGATGCCGTTTATGCAGGATTAAAAAATGCTTTGGATTACCGCGAAAATCTGGAAAACTCGGGTGTAGAAACCAAAACCATTTTATATGTTATTACCGACGGCGAGGATAATTCATCACAAACACCTCCACATGTAGTAAAAAAAATGATTACGGATTTAAAAAAAGAAGAACGCAATCTATTCTCGTTCAGTTCCATACTTTTTGGTATAGGTGATGCTGCTAATTTCACTCAGGCACAAAAAGATATGGGTATTGAACATCTGGCACAAATCGGTACTTCAGGCGAAGAAATCAAAAAAATGATTGGTTTTATTTCGCAATCCATTTCATCGGTATCGGCAGGTAAGTCGGTGCCGGCATTTTAGTTTTCACTATTAACAACAAATTTAAGCCGCTAAAAGTATATAAAACTTTTAGCGGTTATATAAACAAATAATTGGATAATTATTTGAAAATCAAAGAATTTCCTAATCTCTAATTATCTAACAATTGTATCAAACTTATAAATATTTATTCAACTCATATTGCGTCCAAACTCCCCTTGCTTTAGCACTTCCGTTTTCCATCGCTTTTTTTATCCAAATTGCCGCCTGATGCATATCTGCTTTAATACCCTCGCCTTTTAAATACATCCAACCCACATTATATTGTGCATCGGCATTTCCCTGAGCTGCACATTTTTTAAACCACTCAATTGCGTGTTTTTTATCAGCTGCAATTCCATCGCCGGAATAATACATCATAGCTATCTGGAATTGGGCATCCGAATTGCCCTGAGCCGCACTTTTTTCAAAAAATTCTGCTGCTTTTTGTTTATTTATCGAAACAATAGTGCCTGTGTAATACATAATTCCGTAGGTAAACTGTGCCTGAGCATCATTTTGGGCAACACTTTTTTCAATCCAATACAGGGCTTGTTTTGAATCTTGTAAGGTTCCTTCTCCATTGGCATACATTAGTCCTAATTGTAATTGAGCCGGTGCATCACCTTGTTCTGCTTTCTTTTTAGCTTCATTAAATGCCTTAATTTTATCAGGCGATTGGTTTTTTTCCTGCCGCTTAATTATTTCAAGATTTTGTTTTGCATTTTCATTTCCCTGCACCGCACTTTTTTGAAACCACTCTTTTGCCTTTTCTGTATCACGCTCAACACCAATACCTTCATAGTAGAACATCCCTAAATTTAACTGAGCTTTGGCATGACCTTGTTCGGCAGCTTTTTGATACCATTTAGCAGCTTCCGCCTTATTTACATCCACAAGCAAACCATCAGAATACATTAAGCCCAGATTGTATTGTGCGCCAGCAAAACCGTTTTCAGCACTTTTTTTAAACCATTCAAAAGCTTTTTGCTTATCCTGCTCTACTCCCACACCATCGTAATACATTTGCCCCAAATTGTATTGAGCCTCTGCATAATTATTTTTGGCACTCTTTTGCATCCAGTAAATGGCTTTTTCTTTATCTTTTTTTACATCTGCACCTTTTGAATAGATATTTGCCAGTTTAAACTGCGCCGATGCATCACCTTGTTCTGCTTCTTTAATTAGCAAATCAATATTTTGTCCGTAAGATTCTGTAAACATAAGTATAAGAATAAACATCAGGGAATTAATTCTTTTCATGAGATTGGGATTTTTTTAA
>JALWNR010000188.1 GCA_027083715.1 Bacteroidales bacterium | reverse complement strand
TGCTATCTACAAAATCTTCGCGGTAGTACACCTTAAAAGCATCTCCTTTTTGAATACCAAAGAAGTCTATTGTCCATGCATAAATATCTGATAACTCAATGGCTAACAATGGATTTGTATTATTATCCAACATGCTCATCCATAAAGAACTTTCAATAACACCACTACTTTTTTTTACTATGCTTTTTATTGATTTATGTTCTTTTTTTACACTTAAACTATCCGATAAATCAAAAACAATATATTCAGCGGGGCTTTGTTCATAAACTAAATAATTAACTTTTTTCGTACTGTCTTTGCTTCTAAATATCTGATAAGTATTACCTGCTCTGATTTTTCGCAAATCAAAAACATTTTTAGCTTTTAAAACAAGTTCATGAATTTTCTTGTTGGAAATACTCAGTTTTGACAGTAAAACAGACAAACTAATATTCGGTTTAATGCTGCTTTTTTCAATAGTATATAAATCAGCAGGAATACCATATACTGTTTGAGGAGTTTCAATATGTTTTTCTTCAATAGTTTCAGCTTTTTTAATTTGTGCTTTGCTTGGACGAACCATTGCATCAGTAAATGATATTAAAAAAACAGAAACTATAGTTACAAAAATTAAATCTTTTTTCATGTGATTATTTTTTATTATTTCTATGGTCACATGGAACCGCATGATGAAAATAATCATTACTTTGTGTGTTTAATAATTATTTTAATCATGCTTGTTTCATTTTACTTATTATTGTATATGATTTTTAGCAAAGTTATTAATTTTTGTCAAAAATCAAGTTTTTTTTACAAAAAACACTCGTATTCAGCCATGTGTACTTTAACGTATAAGTTGCAGAGAATTTTGTTGAGGCAAGGCAAAAATTTTCAGCATAGCCATAGCTATGGTTAAGATTTTTAAGACTTGGTGTGATAAGAACATGCTTGACACGACACTAGCTATGGCTAAAATCTTTAACCGCGTAATCTGAAAAATATTTATTTTTTATTTCCATATCAAATATTTTAACAGATAATTTTATCTTTGCTTTTGCGTTTTAATCAAATATTCATATTAATAATGGAAGAACAAGAAATACAAGAGCAAGAAGTAGTAGAGAAACAAAGTTTGTGGAAAAAAATAGTCAATTTGTTTAAAACCAAGTACTTTTTAATCAACTTTGCTGTTTCGATTGTCGTAGTTGTGTTTATTTTTATTACTATATTTTATTCTTTAGATATAATCACTCATCATGGAGAAAGTCTTTCGGTACCTGATTTTACGGGTATGAGTATTGAACAAGTAAAAAAAGTTGCTGCCGACAGAAATTTGGAATTTAAAATAGTAGATTCCGTATATGATGCACCCGGAAAAAAAGGAACAGTGATTGCACAAACCCCACCTCCTGATTTTAAGGTAAAAGAAGGGCGCACTATTTTATTAACAACCAAAACATACGAACCAAAACGTATTTTAATGCCTGATTTTACAGGTGTTTCACTCATTCAAGCAAAAGCCGATATGGAAACCTACGGTTTAAAATTAGGCAAACTTAAATACATACCGGATATTGCCACGAATAATGTTTTGGAACAAATGTATAAAGGGAAACCTATTTCACCGGGTACATTAATTGAATCAGGAGCAGCCATCGACTTGGTTTTAGGGCTTGGTCAATCAGATAAAGCAACTTTAGTTCCCGATTTTATTGGTTTAAACAAAGAACAGGCAAAACAAAAATGTATAGATAATTCTTTAAGTGTAGGCGTTTTAATTTACGATGAAAGTGTTATTAGCAGTGCGGACAGCCTTGATGCCTTAGTGTGGAAACAAAGCCCTGCAAAAGATTCACGTTTAACAATCGGTTCACCGGTTGATTTATGGATGACACTGGATATGAATAAAGTAGATGCAAACAGATAACTATTATACTTTGATTTTGGTTAAAAACATAATTTATACCGCTTTTTTCATCGTTTTATATTCTTTGAATATAAATGCACAGGAAATACTTATTCCTTTAATGGAAAATCCTGCTTTAAAAGCATATCAAAAAAAACATTCTCCTATTAAAAGTTTAAAAGCCGGAGATACTTTAGAGTTGCCTTTTTTAGATGATTTTTCAACAAGCTATTTATATCCTGATGCGAATCTTTGGGCTGATAGTTTTGTTTTTATAAATAACAGCTATCCTGATTTACCCCCAAGTATTGGTGTAGCAACACTGGATGCCATTGATGATAAAGGAAATTTTTATCAAGGAGCCGGTTATGAAATTTCATTTACAGCAGACTACCTTAGCTCAAAACCCATTAATTTAGATTATCCGGGGGACCAAAGTATATATTTAAGTTTCTATTATCAACCACAAGGCTTGGGTGATAATCCGGAAGAAAAAGATTCTCTGATTTTAGAATTTTATGATGTTCAAGATTCGGTATGGAATAAGGTTTGGAGTAGAGCAGGCACAACAAATCAAAATTTTGAGCAAGTAATAATTCATATCAGTGATACTAAATATTTGAAAAAAGGGTTCCGTTTTCGGTTCAAGAACTTAGCAAGCCTTTCATCAGCAAGTGTTCCAAGCAAAGTAGGAAATGTGGATCATTGGCATATAGACTATGTTTATCTCAACAGAAACCGAAATGCAAGCGACCTTATTAAACACGATATCGCTTTTGTTAGTCCGATGTATTCATTTCTGTCAGATTATTCAGCTATGCCTTGGAAACACTTTTTAACAAATCCGGCAGCCATGCTTAAAACAAATATCGAAGTGATTTATCGAAATAACGATAATGTAAACCGGCTGATTGAACGGCTGGATTTTATTTTTAAAGACAATAGCGGAAACCGGCAAAACGATACACTCGAAGGGGGTTCTTCGGATATGACCCCGGGGTTATTGGTAAATTACAGAGCACCATTTAGTTATTCTTTTACAACAAATACACAAGACACTGCAAGTTTTACCGTTACGGCAAAAATCACTACTGATGATTTTGATCCGGTAATGAATAACGAAATACATTATTTGCAAAAATTTTATAATTATTATGCTTATGACGATGGTAGTGCAGAAGTAGGCTACGGACTTATTGGAGAAGGCACAAAATATGCAAAACTTGCCTATCAGTTTGATGCAAAAATGAAAGATACATTACAATCGGTACAAATGTATTTTAACAGAACGTATAACGATGCCAGCAAAAAGTATTTTTACTTGACCATTTGGGATGATGACGGTACCGGACAACCCGGCGAAATACTCTACCAAAAAGAAGGTGCTCTTCCCGAATATAAGAACGGATTAAATCAGTTTCATACATATATATTAGATACAACTCTTGTCTTGCAAGGTAAATTTTATGTTGGCTGGATACAAACTACCGAAGATTTGCTTAATGTAGGTATGGATATAAACACCGTATCTAATGACAAAATATTTTATAACATTACAGGCACTTGGACAAAATCAAAGTACGAAGGTTCTTTGATGATTCGTCCTGTTTTTGGGAAATCAATAGTAACTGCATTAGCTAAAAACCCATCCTTTATTAATAATATTGATATTAAGCTTTATCCCAATCCGGTAAATGATATCTTAAATATTCGTATAGATAATGAAATGACTGAACAGTTTTACATTTATGTAATAGATACAAAAGGCAGTATTCTCTATAAAAACACTGTTGAAAAGCAGGGAAGTATCGATTTATCAGGTTTTCAAACAGGAATTTATCTTTTAAGAATTTCTGATAAAAAAGGGATATTTAACAAAACATACAAAATAATCAAGAACTAAACCTCATATATTGCCCAATATTGAAGAAAAACAGACTATGCAAGAAACAGAAGAAAATCAATTATACGAACATTTTAAATATACCGTTGATCCTGGACAATCACCTTTACGGATTGATAAATGGCTGTTTAATAAAATTGAAAATATTTCAAGACACCGAATTCAGGAAACTGCCAAAAACGGAAATATTCTGGTAAACGGAAAAGCGGTAAAAGCCAATTATAAAGTAAAGCCCGAAGATGAAATCAGTATTGTATTTGAATATCCGCCACGCGAAATTGAAATTATTCCTGAAAACATCCCCCTAAACATAGTTTATGAAGATGATGAACTACTGGTAGTAAACAAGCCGGCAGGAATGGTCGTGCACCCAAGTTACGGACATTATTCGGGAACTTTGCTCAACGCTTTAGCATACCACTTAAAAGGAAATAAGTTGTTTGAAAGTGATGATGAACGCCCCGGACTTATTCACCGTATCGACAAAAATACATCCGGTATTTTACTGATTGCCAAAACCGAAGATGCAAAAATGAAACTCTCAAAGCAATTTTTTGACCGTACAACAGACAGGAAATATATTGCATTGGTTTGGGGAAATTTTGATGAAGACGAAGGGACTATTACCGGACACATAGGGCGGTGTCTGAAAAACCGTAAAGTAATGAGTGTTTTTCCTGAGGGAGATTACGGGAAACATGCAGTTACGCATTACAAAGTAATTGAACGCTATGGCTATGTAACACAAATAGAATGTAAACTGGAAACCGGACGCACACACCAAATTCGTGCTCACATGAAATATATTGGGCACCCACTCTTTAATGATGAAGAATATGGAGGCGATAAGATTTTAAAAGGTACTACCTTTACAAAATACAAACAATTTGTACAAAACTGCTTTAATTTATTACCTCGCCAGGCATTACATGCAAAATCCTTAGGGTTTACTCATCCCAAAACGGGTGAGTCTATGTTTTTTGATTCGGATTTACCGGAAGATATGGCTTCTGCAATAAAAAAATGGCAGGGATACGTAAAAAACAGAGAGCTTGAATAATTGAAAATAAAAAAGAAGTTATAAACAGCATAAACTTTTGAACGTCCGTAGGACTTCAAAACGTTTAAAAGTCTTTCGGATGTTTTGAAGTTTTGAATATTTTTGTGGAAATTATAAAGTTAAGCCAGATATGAAAAAAAATATTGCAGTAATTGGCGGTGGAAACTCATCGGAATATTTTATTTCTTTACAAAGTGCTGAAACTATTGCTAAAGCAATAGACAAAGAAAAATACAATGTTTATACCGTCCAGATTAAAGGAAACGATTGGGAACTCACAAGCGACCGGTTTTGTGGTATCCCGATTAATAAAAATGATTTTAGCTTTAATGACAACGGACAAAAAGTAAAATTTGACTGTGCTTATATTGCCATTCATGGCACACCCGGCGAAGACGGTAAACTGCAATCTTATTTTGAAATGATAGGTTTACCCTACACCTCTTGTAATGTATTATGCAGTTCTTTAACTTTTAACAAATATTTTTGCAATACTTATTTGAAACAAAGAGGCATTAAAGTTGCAAACTCAATTTTATTGCGAAAATCTGAAAAAATCAGTACAAAAAATATTATTGAAACCATAGGTTTACCCTGTTTTGTGAAACCTAATGAAGGAGGTTCAAGTTTTGGTATTTCCAAAGTAAAAAAAGAAGAAGATCTACTGCCTTCCATAGAAAAAGCTTTTAAAGAATCATCACAAGTAATTATTGAACAATTTGTTAAAGGACGTGAAATTACATCCGGTTTAGTAAAGGTAAATAACAAAGAATTTGTTTTTCCTTTAACAGAGATTATCAGTGCTAATGAATTTTTTGATTACGCAGCAAAATATGATGCAAAAGAAACTCAAGAAATTACTCCGGCACCTATTGAAGATACATTAGCAGAAAAATGTAAAATATTGTCATCAAAAATATATAATTATCTGAATTGCAGTGGTATTGTTCGTATTGATTACATTTTACACGACAACGAATTTAATTTCTTGGAAGTAAATACAGTACCGGGAATGAGTGCCGCAAGCATTATTCCGAAACAAATTAAAGAATACGGACTGAGTTTTACTGATTTATTAACAGAAATTATTGAAGAAGCAATAAGTAAAAAAGTAATACCTTAAATCCGCAGATATGTTTGTAGCAAACTGCGAAGCACTCACGAATACATTAAAATTAATAGGTACTACTGCAAAGTTAGTGGGTAAATCAATAAATATAAAGTTTTACCATTAATTTGATAAACATTAAATATTCAACACTCAATATACAATATTC
>JALWNR010000187.1 GCA_027083715.1 Bacteroidales bacterium | reverse complement strand
GTTTTAGCATACCTAATTTAGAATACTATGACTTTTAGCCTATTAATTGTCGGGCTAATGCCTGTTTTTTTATTATCGTATATCCCGTAGCATGAATGCTAGGTCTAATCATTTCATTCGAATATTTTATTTCTTGAAAGAACAAACATTTTTTTCACAACCTTAGAAAGTTGTAGTACGTAGCACAGCACAAGTTTCTAACTTGTGTAAACGTCAAACCGTCTGCCGGCAGGCGGACACTTGAACAGTTTAGGCGCAATAATTAAATCACAAAGTACAGCAAGCGCTCAAAGATTTACACCTTTGGTGTAAAACCAGCAATAATTATCTGTGGTCAATAGTTTTATCCGCAGATTACTCAGATTTCCGCAGATGATTTAAACCAATAAACCTTTAAACCGTATAAGCCAATAGGGATATATATGGTACAGAATACGAAGTACGTTGCGGCAGGGATTGAAGCGGATAGCCGAACGCCACAAAAAACATACAAAAGCCGGCGAAAAAGAGCGACAGAAGGAAGCTCCTTTTCCGCCGTTTGCTTTTGTTGTTTTTTGTGGCGGACGCTATGAGCGAAAAGCCTGTAGCCGCCCAGATAAATATCAGAAAATAAAATTATAGTATATACATATATTCTACAACATAGCCCCCAATATAAAGTTGCATGTATGCAAAATTTTATTAATTTTGGCAGACTTTGCAATACGGACATAATAATTTCAAACTTGTATCGAATTTTTAACTATTAATTAACATAATTTAAAGTCTTACGGAATGAAAATATATCAAACTAATGAAGTCCGGAATCTTGCCTTGCTTGGCAATGCCGGACTGGGGAAAACCACCCTGGCAGAAGCAATGTTATTTGAAGGCGGTGTAATTAAAAGACGCGGCGATGTAGGTCAGAAAAATACGGTTTCGGATTATCATGAAATTGAACATGAACGCGAAAGTTCTGTTTTTTCTACGGTACTACATACTGAATGGCTTGGCAAAAAAATAAATATTATTGATACTCCCGGAGCCGATGACTTTGTGGGTGGCGTAATTTCAGCACTTCATGTGGTGGATACGGGTATTATGATGGTAAATGCACAAAATGGTGTAGAAACCGGAACTGAAATTATTTGGCGACATACTGATAACTTAAATAAACCCGTAGTTTTTGTAATAAATCAATTAGATCATGATAATGCAAACTACGAAAAAACCATAGATGATATTAAACAAGCTTTTGGCAAAAAAGTAACTGTTGTACAATATCCGGTAAATCCCGGAGCTGAGTTTAATGCAGTAGTAGATGTTCTTTTAATGAAAATGTACCAATGGGGAGAGGAAGGTGGAGAACCACAGATTGTTGATATTCCTGCCGACCAAATGGATAAAGCAACAGAACTACATAATGAGCTTGTAGAGGCTTGTGCCGAGAACGATGAAGAATTAATGGAGATTTTCTTTGAAAAAGAAAGTCTTACCGAAGATGAAATGCGCAAAGGAATGCGCGAAGGTTTAATTAAACGCGAATTATTCCCTGTTTTCTGTACATCTGCAAAGAAAAACATGGGCGTACGCCGTTTAATGGAGTTTTTGGGCAATGTAGCACCTACTCCTGACCTGATGCCAGCCCCTGTAAACAACGAAGGCAATGAAGTAAAATGTGATGCCAACGGACCTACCTCTTTATTTGTATTTAAAAATACCGTTGAGCCACATTTGGGTGAAGTGCTTTATTTTAAAGTAATGTCGGGCACTGTTGAAGAAGGTATGGATTTGATCAACACCAACAAACAAGCAAAAGAGCGTTTGTCGCAACTGTTTGTGGTAGCAGGGAAAAACCGTACAAAAGTAGAAAAACTGGTAGCAGGAGATATTGGTGCGACAGTTAAACTGAAAGAAACAAAAACCAACCATACGCTGAACGAAAAAGGACAGGATTGGTATTTCCCTGAAATGCAGTTTCCAGATCCAAAATTCAGAGTGGCAATTAAAGCAAAAAGCGAATCAGACGATGAAAAATTAGGAGAAGTATTGCATCGTATTCAGGAAGAAGACCCTACTGTTATTTTGGAATATTCAAAAGAACTTAAACAGCTTATTTTACATGGTCAGGGAGAGTTTCATTTGAATATGGTAAAATGGCATTTGGATAACATCCACAAAGTGGAAACCGAATTTATTGCTCCGAAAATACCGTATCGTGAAACCATTACCAAGGCGGCACAAGCTGATTATCGCCACAAAAAACAATCAGGAGGTGCCGGACAATTCGGCGAGGTACATCTGGTTATTGAACCTTATGAAGAAGGAATGCCGGATCCGACCATGTACAAATTTGGTGATAAAGAGCTTAAAATCAATGTTCGCGGCAAAGAAGAAATTCCATTGGACTGGGGCGGTAAACTGATTTTCTACAACTGTATTGTCGGCGGTGTGATTGATGCCCGTTTTATGCCGGCTATCCTGAAAGGTATTATGGAAAAAATGGAGGAAGGTCCATTAACAGGCTCTTATGCACGTGATATTAGAGTAAGTGTTTATGATGGTAAAATGCACCCTGTTGATTCAAATGAAATTTCGTTTAAATTAGCCGGTGCAAAAGCTTTCTCAGAAGCCTTTAAAAATGCAGGACCAAAAATTCTTGAACCAATTTACGATGTAGAAGTATTGGTTCCCTCAGACAGAATGGGTGATGTAATGAGTGATTTACAAGGTCGCCGTGCTATCATTTCGGGTATGAGCAGCGAAAAAGGCTTTGAAAAAATCATGGCAAAAGTGCCTTTGGCTGAAATGGCTAAATATTCAACCGCTTTGAGTTCATTAACAAACGGTAGAGCAACTTTCACCATGAAATTTGCAGAGTACAGTCCTGTATCACATGATATTCAGGATGCGCTACTGAAAGCTTATGCAGCAGAGCAAGAAGAAGATTAATCTCTTTTTAAAAATTTCTTAAAGAGGCTGTTCGTTGTGGGCAGCCTTTTTTATTTTTCCGGGTTAAACAAATGTTGTAATTTTAACGTAAAATCATGGCGTTATGACACAAGATATCAGATGGCAGCAAAAGTTTAGTTATTGCAAAAATAAAAGTAATGCAGTTTGGATTATCGGATAAAATAATAAAACAGCTACAGGATATCTCTTCACAATATAAAAATATTGAGAAAGTTATCATTTACGGCTCGCGTGCAAAGGGAAATTACAGAAAAGGTTCTGATATTGACATTGTTTTTTATGGAGACAATCTAAACCTAAAAACAATTTATAAAATAGAAGAAGATATTGAAAAGCTTTATTTACCTTATTTATTTGATATTGCCATTTTTTCACACATCAAAAGTAAAGAACTGATAGAACATATTGAAAGTGTCTGAAAAGTATTTTATGAGCGTCAAATCCCAATAAAATTATAGAAACACCATATTCCATTTATGTCCTATCTTCTTTTCCGGTACACCTCACCTAAATTATAATTAATCGAAAAATGATTGGATGCGCCTGCCAAATGATAAAATGCCTGCCCGAAACTTAATTTTATTTTTTTTATACTGATATAAAATCCCCACGAAAAACCTACTAATCCGGGCTTTTCTACAATCATCAATTCTTTTCTGCGCTGATGATTATATCCTAAAAGGATATTAAAGTTTTTTGAAGGAACAAACTCCAACCCAAAGATAAAATGCCTGAAAAAATTATCAAGTCCGTTAATTTTATAGTCTGCTTTTTCTGTTTCGTTAGGTTCAACAGCAGAATAAGCCAAATTATCGGTTTTATTGTAGGTCAAATCCCATTTATTGATGTACTGATAAAGTGCCGAAAAGCGGAAAGGTGCATGCACCAGCTTCTGCGATACGCCTAATTGTATATTTAAAGGGATTTTTTCGTAATTACTTTCAGTATAAGGTTTCAGTTGTGTTCCTAAATTACGAATAACCAAACCGGCACTTAATCCTTTTTTGTTAAAATAATTTAATCCTGCATCCAAAGCCAAACCAAAAGAGCTGTAGGTTTCCATTTGCGAATAAATGGGCTTAAAATTCACACCAACAGACAAAGTACTATCTATTAAAACCTTTGACCAAAATATATTTATTGCTAATTCAAATGCGGAGAAGGTTCCGGTTATTTTTCCGTTTTCATCGGCTTTAATAAATTTTCCGTAATTGATGTAGTTTAATCCTCCGGCAAACATACCCGCTTTTTTGAAATAATTGGCATAAGCCACATATCCGTAATTAATATCTGCAAAATAATTCAGATAATTCAGCACCAATTGCTTATTCATAGTAGTATCCAGCATGGCAGGATTATCATACACCAGGTTTAAATCATCGGTACGAACTGAAATATTTTTCCCGCCAAGGGCAGCAAGCCGTGCAGAATTAGTTATTTCAAGAAATGAATAGGTATAAGTTCCACCTATTTGTCCCTTAGCAAGAACAGGAATAAGCAATAACAAGAATATGTAAAACTTTCGTTGCAATTATTTACCATTTTTAGATTTTTTCCAAAAGATAATAATATTTTTTAAATGTACTGCTTTATTAAGTTGTGACAAAAACAAACCGGATAAAACTACAAAAATTCCGGTAATATTTATCCAATTTAAATGCTCATCCAAAATAAACCATGCAAACACAGCTGTAAAAACAGGAATTATATTTGAAATTGTATTGGCTTTGGTAATTCCCAGTACCTGAATACCATAAATAAACAACATAAAAGCCATGGATGATGCAAAAATTGCTAAAGCAAATAAGGGCTTTGCTATAGTCCATGTAAATGGTAGCTGAATAAAGTTTTGATAATCAAAATAAAAGAAAATAGGCAGAAAAAACACTAATCCAATCAGGTTTTGATAGGCAATCAGGTTAAAAACATTATACTTATTTGCTAATCCAACCGTTAAAACTGAATATGCCACTGCCGAAAATACCGCCAAAGCCATTAATAAAATTCCTTTGGTGCTTGCTGAAAATGTAAAATCATCCGTAAACAAAACCAAAACCACTCCCAACACAGAAACAAAAATACCAAGTACATTTAACAGAGTAAACTTCTCTTTCAGATAATAATAAGCAGCTATGGGTGTAAACAGCGGAATAGTAGATATTAAAACCGAAGCAGTAGTTGAACTCACATATTTTAGCCCAATGGTTTCACCAATAAAATACAAAAAAGGTTGAAAAAATGACAGTAAGATTAACTTTCCGCGATCTTCCTTTGCGATGGGTTTTAAGCGCTTAAAGAAATACCCTATACTAAACAAAAAAATACTCGACAAAATCAATCTTAATGTGATAATCGTTATCGGCTGATAAAAATCCAGCAATATTTTTGACCAGATAAACGAAAGCCCCCAGAACAACATTGCCAGAAACATGGCAATGTATGTTACAAATAATTTTTTATTGAATTGCATAAAAGTTACCGTTAATGTGTTCTTTGCACATAAAGATACAAAGACACACAGATTTTAGATATAATACACTCCTTCCGGAATAAAAGGTGTGCAAAAGTAAAAAAAGAAGGGTAATTATAAAACACCTGACAAAAAGCCAAGCTGTTTTTAAACTTCGTTTATATGATAATGAACTTTTCGTTCAGCCAAATATTTTTTGATAAACAGGAAATTCTCTTCCTTTTCCCCCACATATTCCGGCGGGTTAATTCCCGGCTTATGATACATGCCTTTCAACAAAAGATTAGCAACAGCCGTGCAAGTGTATCCTGTAGTTCGTGCCATTGAGATAATTTTTGTTTCACGGTCGTACCGGTCAAGCAAATCATAGCGATACTTAACAGGCTTTCCGTCTTCAATACCTTCCACGACAATACGCATTACGGTATAGTCTTCCTCGCCCTCTTTTAATTGCCATTTCGGGAAAAGCAATTTAGCAGTGAGGTCAATAGGACGGATTTTTTGTCCGTTTACTTCTACTTCATCATAAGAGAAAAAACCGGTATCGCGCAAAACTCGTAAATACTCAATGGTTCCGGGATAGCGTAATGTTTTTTCAATCATATCCGGTATATCCATGGTATCGACCAGGGTGCGCAAGCCATCAGAGTTCCAGCTTTCCAGAGTACCAATACCGTCAAAATGTACCAATTCGGCATCCGATAAAGCTTCGCGCACAACTAATTTACCATTTTGAACATAACGCGCCGGACGGATATACTCCTCAATTACATCAATCGGCGAAAAAACAGCTTTGTATTCATAGGGCCACTCGCGTACTACCGGTAAACCACCCACTAAACACTCGTATCTTTCCACCTTCATCTGTGCATTATGATAACCCAAAATAATGTTCCCCATACCGGGTGCAACACCGGCATCTACCACAGCAGTTACTCCATGTTTCTTTGCCAATTCATCCAATTCAAACGGATTTTCCGGAAAAAAAGCAATATCAACAACATCTTTGCCGGCTTCAATAATAGCCTTCAAGGTTTCATAGCCCATAAATCCGGGTACTGCACTAATAACCAAATCACAATCTTCCACTGACTTTTTTACATTTTCAGCTTTTGACAAATCAGTTTGTCGGGTTTGAATAGGAAACTTTTTCAGTATATTTAATGCCTTTTCGCTATAATCTACCGAAGTAACCCCATAAGTTTTACTTAAATCAATGGCAATAGCCGAACCTACTCTGCCGGCTCCCAGAACAACTATTTTTTTCATGTGTTTATTTTTTACTATTTTTAATTGCCACATAGCCTGTTCCGCTACTGCGGAAGAACCGCATGATGTAAAATAATCATATCCTTGTGTGTTTAATAATTATTTTAATCATGCTTGTTTCATCTGCAATGATTATCTGATTTTAAAAAACATTACTTTTTAAATAATTAAGCATTTACATAAGCATAAAACACAATTACCGAAGCACCAATAAAGCCAAGAATAAACGATAAATAAGCAATATTCAGAAACTTTCGTTTCCCTTGAATAACATTTCGTAGAAAAAATGCATCCCAACTCAACACTTTATATAATTCCTCATTTGAACTTAAAATCTCATCCATTCTAGCCATATAATCGTCAAGCCTAAATTTATTACTTTGTAGAAATGTAAACTCCATGGGACCTCCAATCCGTTCTTTTTTTTGCATAATCAACTCATACTGAGTACTAATCATTGCAAACAAAATAGCTATCAGTTCAAACAATAATAATACAAAAAAAGGTACACCTGTATTAAAGTTTGCAGTAAAATTGGCAGAATAAGCCAAACCTCCGCCTAATAAGCCCAAACTAAGCATAACGATTAATGTACTTACACTGATAATCGTATTGGCTTTACGGTCAATAATAGCAACAATACGAATTTGGTTCCGAATAGTAACACGAAAAAGAGTTTCTTTACCTCCGCCCTTTGCAAATGACTTTTTGGTATTTTCTTCTTCCATTGCATTGTTTTTTGACAATGTTCAAATTTAAAATATATTTTACAATAAAAAAATTTATGATTAAGCCAATAAATCGTTTAAACTAAAACCTGTTTTCAACAAATTCTCAACGCTTAATACCAATTTTAGCTTTTCATGCTCCATTAATTGTAAACGATTATTTGCAGCAAAAATATCAATATTGTGCTTTTTCATTTCGTTAGAGAGTATTGCTGCCTGATTATAACCGATATAGGGCAACAAAGCTGTAACAATAGCCGGACTTTTATACAATTTTTCTTTGGCTGTTTGTGTTTTTACTTTTAAGCCGATTACCAATTTATTTCTGAAAGATGAATTTGCAGCAATCAGCAAATTTAAACTTTCAATTAAAGCATGACCAATTACAGGCAAATAAGGATTTAAATCTAAAGCTCCTTGTGCAGATAATGAGGTAATTAAACTATCGTTTGCATAAACTTTATGAGCAATACTGATAAGGTATTCAACAATTACAGGATTTACCTTTCCGGGCATAACCGAACTTCCGGTTTGCATTTTAGGAATTTCAAAATCATTTTCGGATAGAATATCTGATGATAATAATCGAATATCACTTGCAATTTTTTCCAAATTAACAGCATGTGCTTTTAATATTCCGTGTATTTCAACATAAGCATCAAGGTTTGCCGTATTATCTTCTGCATTTTCGGCACGGCTTACCGGTAAATCGGTTATTCGTTGCAGCTCTTGTACTACCTCCATTATATAAAAACGTGGTGCAGTAATCCCGCTTCCAATAGCCGTACCACCAAGATTTACTTGTTTAATTCGTTCAAAACATTTTGAAACACGCCACCAATCTCTCGAAAATGCATCGTTATATGTACTAAAAAGTCGCCCATAGGATGAAGGTACGGCTTCTTGCATTTGTGTATAAGCTACTCGCAAACTATTTCGATGTTCTTTTTCAAGCTGCTCTAATTTACTACGTAAATTATTAATTTCAGTTTCCAAATCAATCAGCAAACCTAAAACAGTAACTTTTAACGAAGTAGGTATTATATCATTGGTTGATTGAAATATATTGGCATGTTCTATAGGATGAATCAGCGAATAGTTTCCAAGCAAGTTTTCTGATTTTTTTAATGATGCATTAGCTATAATTTCATTAACATTCATATTAATGCTTGTACCGGCACCACCCTGAACAGCAGGTACAATAAAGTGTTCAAAATATTTTCCTACGGATATATCGCTTGCTGCATCAATTAACAGATTAATAATTTTATCAGAAATAAAATTGAATTGTTCTCCCTTATCGGGATATTTATTAATAGCTGCCTGCTTAAATTTCTTGTAGGTATTATAAACAGCTAATTTAACAATTCCAAGTGCCTTATACCAATTTAACGAAAAAGAACTTTTGTATGGGAAATTTTCAGTAGCACGCACAGAATGAATCCCGTATAAAGCATTATCGGGTATCCGTTTTTCGCCAAGAAAGTCTTTTTCGATACGCATTATTAGCTATGATTTTAAAGTCAATATTGAAAGATAAAAGGCAGATACCTACATTTTACAAAGTTTAAACAAAATTAATCATGCAACTTTATATGTTTGAATAAATGAAATCCAATAAGAAATACAGAAAAGCTTGTAGAATATTGAAACAATGCTACTACTTACTTATAGGTTGTGCAAATGCTTTGACGTCCCCAGCAGTAATTTTGTCTTCACACAGAATAATTAATCGCTCCAAGACATTACGAAATTCACGTATATTCCCCGTCCATTTTATTTTTTGTAATTCTTTAATAGCATCATCGGTAATTTCCTTTCTGGGCATACCATAATCTTCGGTAATCAAGTTCATAAAATGCTCTGCAAGCAAAGGAACATCTTCAATCCTGTCATTTAATGACGGAACATGGATTAAAATTACACTTAAACGGTGATAAAGGTCTTCACGAAAATTATTCTTTTCAATTTCTTTTTTAAGGTCTTTATTAGTAGCGGCAATAATCCGGACATCAACTTTTACAGATTTATCACTCCCTACACGGGTAATTCTGTTTTCCTGCAATGCACGTAAAACCTTTGCTTGAGCCGAAAGACTCATATCACCAATTTCATCTAAAAAGATTGTACCTCCATTGGCTAACTCAAATTTTCCTTTACGCTGCTTATGGGCAGATGTGAAGGCTCCTTTTTCATGACCAAACAATTCGCTCTCAATCAATTCCGAAGGAATTGCGGCACAGTTTACCTCAATAAACGGATGTCCTGCTCTTTGGCTTTTTTCGTGTAACCAACGTGCTACCAATTCTTTACCGGTTCCGTTATTTCCTGTAATCAAAACACGCGCATCGGTCGGTGCCACACGGTCAATCATCTCTTTAATTTTACTTATGGCTTCTGATTCACCAACCATTTCATAAGTTTTGCTGACTTTACGCTTCAATTTTTTAGTTTCAACCACCAAATCTTTTCGTTCTAAAGCATTGCGGATAGTCACTAAAAGACGATTCAACTCAAGCGGTTTTTCTATAAAATCGTAAGCACCTTTTTTTAAAGCTTCAACTGCGGTCTCAATACTTCCATGTCCGGATATCATAATAACAGGAACATCGGGACTGTTTTCCATTAACTTTTCCAATACCTCAATACCGTCCATATTGGGCATTTTAATATCACAAAGTATAATATCATAATGAGTAGCTTTTGCTTTTTCAAGTCCTTCGTAGCCGTCCGTAGCAGTTTCCACTTTATGCTCTTCGTACTCTAAAATTTCTTTTAAAGTATCGCGTATCGGTTTTTCATCATCAATAACCAGAATATTTGCCATAATCAAAATTGCTTTTACATTGATTAAAGGCAAATATACATTTTTCTAAGTAAAGATTAAATATTTTCCGAGAAAAAAATTAAAAAGAAGGTAAAGGTGAAGGAATAATACAGTTTTTTTCAAATAAAAAAGGCTGCCTGAAATTCAGACAGCCTTCTAAAAAGAACGGCAACGACCTACTCTCCCGCTGTTACGCAGTACCATCGGCGCTAATGGGCTTAACTTCTCTGTTCGGGATGGGAAGAGGTGGAACCCCATTGCTATAGTCACCTTAAGTCATTGGTTATTCTATTTTTTATTTATAGAATAATTTATACTTTTTGACATGATTATTGGAAATTTAAAAGAATAAAAAAAATAGTTCAGCGCCTAAGGTGATAAAGTTTACGGGTAATTAGTATTGCTCGGCTTTGACATTACTGCCTTTACACCTGCAACCTATCAACGTCCTAGTCTTGAACGACCCTTAAAGGAAATCTTATCTTGAAGGGAGCTTCGCGCTTAGATGCTTTCAGCGCTTATCTCTGCCAAACGTAGCTACTCTGCAATGCAGCTGGCGCCACAACAGATACACCAGAGGTTTGTCCAACTCGGTCCTCTCG
Source organism: Bacteroidales bacterium (assembly GCA_027083715.1). Classification (GTDB taxonomy): domain Bacteria; phylum Bacteroidota; class Bacteroidia; order Bacteroidales; family NBLH01; genus NBLH01. The sequence goes on along the minus strand of JALWNR010000187.1, from coordinate 11,371 downwards.
TACTAGAGTCAGGTCTTCTCAAATTTCCAACGCCCACAACAGATAGGGACCGAACTGTCTCACGACGTTCTGAACCCAGCTCGCGTGCCACTTTAATGGGCGAACAGCCCAACCCTTGGGACCTTCTCCAGCCCCAGGATGTGACGAGCCGACATCGAGGTGCCAAACCGCTCCGTCGATATGAGCTCTTGGGAGCGATCAGCCTGTTATCCCCGGAGTACCTTTTATCCTTTGAGCGATGGCCCTTCCATACGGAACCACCGGATCACTATGCTCTACTTTCGTACCTGCTCGACTTGTCGGTCTCACAGTCAAGCACCCTTGTGCCATTATACTCTTCGAACGGTTACCAATCGTTCTGAGGGTACCTTTAGAAGCCTCCGTTACGCTTTTGGAGGCGACCACCCCAGTCAAACTACCCACCAAACACTGTCTCCACCTTGCGATGGATTAGATCCCGAATACATAAAGGGTGGTATTTCAAGGTTGACTCCACGATACCTGGCGGCACCGCTTCATAGTCTCCCACCTATCCTACACATCATGTATCCAAAATCAATGTTAAGCTGTAGTAAAGGTTCACGGGGTCTTTCCGTCCCGTTGCGGGTATCCGGCATCTTCACCGGAACTACAATTTCACCGAGCTCATGGCTGAGACAGTGCCCAAATCGTTACACCATTCGTGCAGGTCGGAACTTACCCGACAAGGAATTTCGCTACCTTAGGACCGTTATAGTTACGGCCGCCGTTTACCGGGGCTTCGATTCAGTGCTTCTTCAGATAAATCTGAATAACACCCCCTCTTAACCTTCCGGCACCGGGCAGGTGTCAGGCCTTATACATCTTCTTTCGAATTAGCAAAGCCTTGTGTTTTTGGTAAACAGTCGTTTGGGCCATTTCACTGCGTCCATCTCGCGATGGAGTCCTTTCTCCCGAAGTTACAGGACCATTTTGCCTAGTTCCTTAGCCATGAATCACTCGAGCGCCTTAGTATGCTCTACTTGACTACCTGTGTCGGTTTATGGTACGGGTGCCAATAACCTGATGCTTAGAGGTTTTTCTCGGAAACCAGATTAGGGACATTATCCGCTTGCCCGAAAGCTCGCGGTACTATCAGGTTCGACTCTTACGGCGGATTTGCCTACCGTAATCAACATCTACACCCTTCAACGTACTATTCCGTCAGTACGCAGTCCTTTCACTTTTTCGTCACCCCATCGCAGTTATTGCCAGTACAGGAATATTAACCTGTTATCCATCGACTACCCCTTTCGGGTTCGCCTTAGGTCCCGACTAACCCTGATCCGATTAGCGTTGATCAGGAAACCTTAGTCTATTGGCGTGCGGGTTTCTCACCCGCATTATCGTTACTTATGCCTACATTTTCTTTTCCAGAAACTCCACAATACCTTACGGTACTGCTTCTATGTCGCTGGAATGCTCCCCTACCTTCCGAAATAAATCCGGAACCATAGCTTCGGTAATATGTTTGATGCCCGATTATCATCCACGCACAATCGCTCGACTAGTGAGCTGTTACGCACTCTTTAAATGAATGGCTGCTTCCAAGCCAACATCCTAGCTGTCTCTGCAATCGCACCACGTTCATTCAACTTAACATATATTTAGGGACCTTAGCTGATGGTCTGGGTTGTTTCCCTCTCGGCATTGGACCTTAGCACCCAACGCCTCACTCCCGTGGAGCATCTGATAGCATTCGGAGTTTATCAAGGGTTGATAGGCGGTGAAGCCCTCTAGCCTTATCAGTAGCTCTACCTCTATCAGACTCATACACGAGGCTGCACCTAAATGCATTTCGGGGAGTACGAGCTATTTCTCAGTTTGATTGGCCTTTCACCCCTACCCACAGCTCATCCAAAGACTTTTCAACGTCAACTGGTTCGGTCCTCCATGCCGTTTTACCGGCACTTCAACCTGGCCATGGGTAGATCACAAAGTTTCGCGTCTACCCCCTCTAACTATATCGCCCTATTCAGACTCGCTTTCGCTTCGCCTTCGTGGCTGAACCACTTAAGCTTGCTAGAGAGGAGTAACTCGTAGGCTCATTATGCAAAAGGCACGCCGTCACCCACCAAATGATGGGCTCCGACCGCTTGTAGGCGTACGGTTTCAGGTACTATTTCACTCCCTTGTTCAGGGTGCTTTTCACCTTTCCCTCACGGTACTGGTTCACTATCGGTCTCTCAGGAGTATTTAGCCTTACCAGATGGTCCTGGCTGATTCCCACAGAATTTCTCGTGTTCCGCGGTACTCAGGATACTGCTATAGATTATATTTAATACGTGTACGGGACTATCACCCTCTTTGGTTAAACTTTCCAGAATATTCTACTTCTAAATATAATCCAATATCGCAGTCCTACAACCCCAACTATGCCTGAACATAATTGGTTTGGGCTAATTCCCGTTCGATCGCCTCTACTTAGGAAATCACTTTTGTTTTCTTCTCCTCCGGGTACTTAGATGTTTCAGTTCTCCGGGTTTGCCTCCCGATAAATCGGAATGATGTCCTTGTGGACACCGGGTTGCCCCATTCGGATATCTGCGGATTGACAGTTATTTGCACCTCCCCGCAGCTTTTCGCAGCTTATCACGTCCTTCTTCGCCTCTGAGAGCCTAGGCATCCACCATACGCCCTTAGTAACTTTTTTTCACCTTATTTCAGGCGCTTTTCTACTTTTTTTACTCTTCTATTTCCAATATGTCAATGAACTCTTCGTATCTATATGATACTCGACATTACTTCGGATTTGAACCGAACAGTGCCTAATCACGCAATGTTTTAAAATTGTAATAAGAAAAGTAAGAGATAAAGACAGATTACTCTATCTTCGATATAAATCATACTCTAAAAAGGAGGTGTTCCAGCCACACCTTCCGGTACGGCTACCTTGTTACGACTTAGCCCCAGTCACCAGTTTTACCCTAGGCCGATCCTTGCGGTTACGGACTTCAGGTACCCCCGGCTTCCATGGCTTGACGGGCGGTGTGTACAAGGCCCGGGAACGTATTCACCGTATCGTTGCTGATATACGATTACTAGCGAATCCAACTTCACGAAGTCGAGTTGCAGACTTCGATCCGAACTGAGATCGGTTTTTGAGATTTGCATCCTGTCACCAGGTAGCTGCCCTTTGTACCGACCATTGTAACACGTGTGTAGCCCTGGACATAAGGGCCGTGCTGACTTGACGTCATCCCCACCTTCCTCTCACCTTACGGTGGCAGTCTCGCTAGAGTCCCCGGCATGATCCGCTGGCAACTAACGATAGGGGTTGCGCTCGTTATGGGACTTAACCCGACACCTCACGGCACGAGCTGACGACAGCCATGCAGCACCTTGTAAAGAGCCCCGAAGGGAATATCTGTTTCCAAATAATGCACTCTACATTTAAGCCCAGGTAAGGTTCCTCGCGTATCATCGAATTAAACCACATGTTCCTCCGCTTGTGCGGGCCCCCGTCAATTCCTTTGAGTTTCATCGTTGCCGACGTACTCCCCAGGTGGATTACTTAATGCTTTCGCTCAGTCGCTGACAATATATCGCCAACAACGAGTAATCATCGTTTACGGCGTGGACTACCAGGGTATCTAATCCTGTTCGCTCCCCACGCTTTCGTGCATCAGCGTCAGTAATAGCTTAGTAAGCTGCCTTCGCAATCGGTGTTCTATGTAATATCTATGCATTTCACCGCTACATTACATATTCCGCCTACCTCAACTATACTCAAGTATTCCAGTATCAATGGCAGTTTCTCGGTTAAGCCGAAAGATTTCACCACTGACTTAAAATACCGCCTACACACCCTTTAAACCTAATAAATCCGGATAACGCTTGCATCCTCCGTATTACCGCGGCTGCTGGCACGGAGTTAGCCGATGCTTATTCGTACGGTACCGTCAGTACTCTACTCGTAGAGCTTTTTCTTCCCGTACAAAAGCAGTTTACAACCCGTAGGGCCGTCTTCCTGCACGCGGCATGGCTGGGTCAGACTTGCGTCCATTGCCCAATATTCCTCACTGCTGCCTCCCGTAGGAGTCTGGTCCGTGTCTCAGTACCAGTGTGGGGGACCATCCTTTAAGACCCCCTAGCCATCATCGCCTTGGTGAGCCGTTACCTCACCAACTAGCTAATGGCACGCATGCCCATCCATAACCGCCGGAGCTTGAACTTTTAAATCATGCGATTTTAAAGTATCTGGGGTATTAATTTCCGTTTCCGAAAGCTATTCCCCGGTTATGGGTAGGTTGCATACGCGTTACTCACCCGTGCGCCGGTCGCCATCCAGTGCAAGCACTGATGCTGCCCCTCGACTTGCATGTGTTAAGCCTGCCGCTAGCGTTCATCCTGAGCCAGGATCAAACTCTTCGTTGTACATATTTCTTTAATGTCGTGACGATTTTACATCGCTAGCGTGTGTACGCTTGTACCTCTTACCTTTTTTCTTATTACAAATTTGTCAATGAACTCTTTTCTGTCCCTTCTTATCTTTCTCAATCAATATTCATCCCGTAAAAACGGGCTGCAAAGTTATATACTTTTTATCTTTCTCACAAATCTTTTTTTGCCTTTTTTCTTCCCTTCAAATCCTCCTCTAAAAGCGGATGCAAAAGTAAATAACCTTTTTATATTCTCCAAATTTATTCTGAACTTTTTTATTTATTTTTCTCAGTCTTTTTCTCTGAAAAAAGAGTGCGCAAAAGTAAACTCTTTAATGCTTTACTCCAAATTTATTCTGAACTTTTTTCTTTGTTTTTTATCAGATTTTAGCCTGAGAAAAAGAGTTTGCAAAAGTAAACTCTTTGTTGTTTCGTTCCAAATTTATTTTGAACTTTTTTCGCTTTTTTTCTTCTCTCTAATCCTTATCTCTTAAAGCGGCTGCAAAGGTAAATTCTTTTTTATTCCTTGCAAAAAAACAGTACACTTTTTTGCAAAAAAAATGAAAGTTTTTTACAAGTATTTGAAATGCAAGAGCTTGTAATTGCAAGCTCTTTAATCACACACAACACACTGGGATACAACACAATGCAATAATTCAATTTATTAACACACAAGAAATAAGGCAGTTAATAAAGATGGGACATACAGGTATATTGCAGGTAATTAAATTGTTGAAGCGGGTTTTGGTGCAGCAGGGATTGAAGCGGATAGCTTCCGGCAATGAAAAACGTACAAAAGCCAGCCGGAAAGAGCGACCGGAGGAAGCTCCTTTGCGGATGTTGCTTTTGTTGTTTTTTATTGCCGGGACGATGAGCGAAAAGCCCGTAGCTGCCCTAAGTAAAAGAATTACAAATTACGATTTTTGGGGGATTTGTGTTATTTTTACAAAGAATTTAAATTTTTAGCGATGGATACCTTATATATTATAGATGCATTTATTGTAAATGAAGGAAGAAGCTTTAAAGGGTGTATTGAAGTTAAAAACGGGCATATTGCAAGGGTTTTAGAGGGGGATGCTCCCGATTATCCGGAAAATGCATGGGTAATTGATGCTAAGGGTAAGTTATTGATTCCCGGAGTAATTGATGATCAGGTGCATTTCAGAGAGCCGGGGTTGACCCATAAAGCAGATATTGGTACGGAAAGCAGGGCGGCTGTTGCCGGTGGTATTACTTCGTTTATGGAAATGCCGAATGTGAATCCGCAAACGACTACGCAGGAACGACTGGCTGAGAAATTTGCTATTGCAAAGGAGAAGTCTGTGGCAAATTATTCGTTTTATATGGGAGCAACGAATGACAATATTGATGAACTAGTAAAAACTGACCCGCATAAAGTGTGTGGTATTAAGGTGTTTATGGGTTCATCGACCGGAAATATGCTGGTGGATAAGGCGGAAAGCCTTGAAAAGATTTTTAAACTGGCTCCGACTTTAGTGGCAGTGCATTGTGAGGATGAGGCAACAATCAGGGCGAATACGGAAAAATACAGGGCTGAGTTTGGAGAGGATGTACCTATTAGTCATCATCCGAAGATACGTTCAGCGGAGGCTTGTTATAAATCATCGTCGTTTGCGGTAAAGCTTGCCAAGAAGTTTGATACCCGATTGCATATCTTACATTTATCGACGGCTAAAGAACTGGAATTGCTGGATAACCGACTTCCTGTTGAGGAGAAAAAGATTACGGGAGAGGTTTGTGTGCATCATTTGTGGTTTGATGAAAAGAGTTATGAGCAGTACGGCACTCGTATAAAATGGAATCCTGCCATTAAAACTGCAGATGACCGAAAAGCATTGTTTGAGGCTATGCTGGATGACCGGTTGGACGTAATTGCAACGGATCATGCACCGCATCTGGAAAAAGAAAAGGCTAACAGCTATTTCAAAGCTCCATCGGGAGGACCGCTGGTACAACATTCGCTGAATGTGATGCTGGAATTTTACAAACAGGGAAAAATCAGTTTGGAAAAGGTTGTGGATAAAATGTGCCATAAGCCTGCACAATTATTCCGGGTGAAAGAACGTGGCTTTATCAGAGAAGGCTGTTGGGCTGATTTGGTTTTGGTGGATTTAAATGCAGAATATGTGGTAGAGAAGGAGAATATATTGTATAAATGCGGGTGGTCACCTTTTGAAGGAACGACTTTTCATTCAAAAATTACGCATACAATTGTAAACGGGAAAGTAGTTTACGAAAATGGGCAAATAAATGATAAAGTACGGGGAATGGCTTTGGAATTTGAGGAGCCTTATTTGTGAAGCTTAAATAGAGTGTTTTCTAAACCAAATAAGGCTTCAACCAGTGGGCTGACAAGTTATAAAGGCATATACAAAACTGCTTTTCGTGAATAGTCCGACAGCTTATACAGTCTATTTTACTGATTGAGTGTCAAACTTTTTCTCTTCTTTTCCTTTTTTCCTTAGATGAAAAGAAGCAAAAATCAAGGCAAAAATATCGCTGTTCGTTACATTTAATAAACCATTTAGCTCGTGGAACGGATTTTTGCCGAAGCTCGTTGAAGTGATTATGCTTTGATAAAAACTAATTTATTATGCACTCCATTTGGATACTACCAAATTTCAATATAATAACATTGCAAGCAGGTAGATAAACAAATATTGGTTAATTTTGTTTTTTAAGAAACGAATAAATTAAACTATGAAAAATTTAATTTTTGTATTAATGCTTTTTCTTTTAGTTGCGTGTAAGCAAAACGATGAAAATAAGCAGAATGGAACTAATAAAGACGAATTTAAAATTCCTCCTGTAAAAACAGGTACTTTTTACGAAACAGATTTGAACGAAAATAATGCTGTAATTATTGCCGATACCATTATATATAGTGTTACCACAAAAAATGCTTCGCCGGAAGATGAATGGACAGAATATTGTCTGCGCAAAATGGATAATCAGGCTTTGGCGAATATTATTTTTAATGCAATTTACAATGGCAGACTTACTCCTTATAATTATGATACGGAGGAACCCATGACGATTGCACAAGTACGAGCTTTTGAAAAAGAAAACCATCGGGATAAAATTGCCAAAGTACAATTTGTAGAAGAATGGTATTTTGATGAGCAAAACCTAAAAATGGGTAAAAGAGTGAATGCAATTATGATGGCTTATGAGCTGAGAAACATTAAAAATGAAGTAAGCGGATATAAAGCCGGTATTAAAGTATATCTGACTGATGACAAGAAAAAGAAAGCTGAACTCTAAAAATTCCTATCTTTGCATTACTTTGAAATTTGAAAGGACTCATTTACGGCAGTAAACTCCGGCTTTCAGATTTTAGAAAGCCTTAATATATGATTTTTTAGAGATTACCAAAAGTCATGCAATAAACACCCGGGACAAGCTACCGGATGCTGAGTAAGAAAAAATATTTGAAAAATATGAGAATTTTATTTATTGACAGTACGCAGCCAATTTTAAAAGAACGGTTGGATGCGGCAGGTTTTGTATGTGATTATTTACCGGACTTACCCATTGAGACATTAATTGACCGAATTGACCTATACGAAGGAATTATTATTCGCAGCAGGATAAAACTGGATAAAAGATTACTGGATAAGGCGAAAAAGTTGAGGTTTATCGGGCGAGTGGGTGCCGGAATGGAAAATATTGATGTAAAATATGCTGAAAGCAAAGGAATAAAATGCTATAACAGCCCGGAAGGAAACCGCGATGCAGTAGGCGAACATGCACTGGGAATGCTGCTGGCATTATTTAATAAACTATGTATTGCAAATAGCGAGGTACGGAAAGGAATTTGGCAACGTGAAGCAAATCGCGGGCTGGAAATTAAAGGAAAAACTGTCGGGATTATCGGATACGGGAATATGGGTAGTGCATTTGCTCAAAGACTAAGTGGTTTTGAGGCAAATGTGATTGCTTATGACAAATACAAAAGCGGTTTTGGAAATAAACTTGTAAAAGAAGTCGGGATAAAAGATATTTTTGCTGAAAGCGATATTTTAAGTTTGCATGTTCCACTGACAGACGAAACCAAGTTTATGGTAAACCATGAATTTATTGAACAATTTAAAAAACCATTTTACCTTATTAACACAGCACGCGGAAAAGTTGTTAAAACCGATGATTTAGTTGCAGCACTAAAAAAAGATAAGGTATTGGGCGCAGCATTGGATGTTTTAGAGTATGAGCAAAGCTCATTTGAAAATATTCATCAATCGGGAACTAGTTCTGATTTTGAGTTTCTGACACAGAGTGAACAGGTAATTTTAAGTCCGCATATTGCAGGCTGGACACAGGAATCGAATATTAAACTAGCTACTTTTTTAACGGATAAAATAATTAAGGATTTTGCTTAAAATTATTACTTGACGACAAAACGAGCAGTATTACGGCTTTTTTGCTGGACAAAAATTTTACGTCCACGGGTTAATGCTTCAATTATTTTTGAATCATAATGTCTGATAGTAACCAGAGTAAGATTTTCATTGTAAAGCACTTTGTAGTTTTTTTGTAATTCAGGCAACAGGCGATTCATACGTTCAGGAAGATTATCTACACAAATAGAAAAGCTGATTGCCGAATTTTGCATTAAATTAACTTTTATCCTAAATCGTGCAAGCAAAGCAAAAATATCGCTTAAATTATCCTCTGCAATAAAAGAAAAATCCAGTGGTGCAATAGAAATTAGCATTTGATTGTTTTTGGTAATAAAAACCGGTACTTCGGGCAGTAAACCACTTTTATTTTTGGTTGAATTTTTCACTATGGTTCCTGAACTTTCAGGCTCTTTAAAAGATTTTACAATCAAGGGGATTTTTTTGTTTTGCAGCGGCTTAATGGTTTTGGGGTGAATAATTTTTGCTCCGTAATAAGCCAATTCAACCGCTTCGTGAAAAGAAACGGCATCGAGTTTCACAACATTATCAAACATTTTAGGATCGGAACTGTAAAATCCAGCTACATCTTTCCAAACAACAACTTTTTCGGCATTTAAAGCATAGGCAATAATGGCTGCCGTAAAGTCAGAGCCTTCAATTCCTAAGGTAGTATTTAAACCCTGAGCATTTGAAGCAATAAAGCCCTGCGTAATAATCAACTCATTATCCGGAATTTGCAAGCCCGCTAACAATGTCCGACTTGTTTGCCAATCTACCCTAGCATTGCGGTAGTTCGAATCCGTCTTAATTAAATTACGAATATCAATCCATCGACAACTAAAACCTTTTTGTTGCAAATATGCTGAAATTATTTTCGTAGAAAATAACTCTCCGTAAACGACTATCTGGTCGTATTCAAAGTCGTAGTTTGAAGAAGCTTGCTGCGAAAGCTTTAGTTTTAAATTGCTTGCCAGTTTTTCAAAATCAGCCTTCACACTTTGTTTATCTACAAACAACTCATTTATTATACTTTGATGTTTAAAAATGATTTTTTCAAACAGAGAAGAATAATCTTGTTTATTAAAATATAAACCGGTGAGTTTTGCCAATTCGCGCGTGGTTTTATCTATTGCAGAAATTACGACAATAATTTTTTCATCGCGATAGCTGTTTAAGATACTTGCTAAATTAGCCACTGACCTGGCATCGCGAACGGAAGCTCCTCCAAATTTGAATATTTTTAATTTTTCCTGAATCATCTATTTGCCGGCAAAATATAAAACTGCAAATCTACAATAAAATACATTTGATGTAAAAAAAGAATGTCAATAAACATAAGTAAGTCAATTCTAACAAAAAAGCGAAAAAGTTCTTGCAATTTTTACTAATTTTACGGCATAAAATCAAACCTAAAAAATCAAAAAATGAATGGTCAAGGAGTATTAACATTAAATGAGTTTATCATAGAACGCCAATCGGAGTTTCCTTATGCCAAAGGTGAGCTTTCTCGATTGTTGAGCCACATCGGAATTGCCGCGAAAATTGTTCATCGCGAAGTAAATAAAGCCGGGTTGGTGGATATACTTGGAGAAGTAGGAGGATTAAATGTTCAGGGTGAAGCACAAAAAAAGCTGGATGTTTTTGCCGATGAACAATTTATCAGCGCACTGATGGCAAGTGGTGAATGCTGCGGTATTGCCTCTGAGGAAAATCAGGACATCATCACTTTTGACGGCGAACTGGCAAAAGACGGAAAATATATTGTTACGATGGATCCTCTGGATGGGTCATCAAATATTGACGTAAATGTTTCCATAGGAACCATTTTTGCTATTTACCGCCGCATTTCGCCACGCGGACACAAAGCCAAACTGGAAGATTTTTTACAGGAAGGCACCAAACAAGTAGCTGCCGGATATATTATTTACGGATCGTCCACCATGTTGGTTTATACTACAGGAAGAGGTGTAAACGGATTTACATTAGACCCCTCGATTGGTGAATTTTGCTTATCGCACCGACAAATAAAAACTCCACAAAGAGGACATATTTATTCTATAAACGAAGGTAATTATATAAAATTTCCCGAAGGTGTAAAACAGTACATAAAATATTGTCAGGAAATGGATGAAGAAACCGACCGTCCGTTTTCATCACGATACATAGGCTCATTAGTAGCTGATTTTCATCGTAATTTATTGAAAGGCGGAATTTTCCTTTATCCTTCTACGGCTAGTTATCCGCACGGAAAATTACGATTGTTGTATGAATGTAACCCGATTTCGTTTATTGCCGAACAAGCCGGAGGACGTGCTACCGATGGAAGAGGACGCAGAATTCTGGATATTAAACCGGAATCATTGCACCAAAGAGTACCGTTTTATGTAGGCTCGCGCCAAATGGTGGAACGTGCCGAAGATTTTATTCTTCAGTATGATGAGCCAGTGGAATAGTTTAAAGTTCATAAAGTAGAAAATTTATAAAGTTGAATTTTTTTGATATTTATGAGCTTATTATCTAAATATAAATAAATTACACGTCAGAAGTAAA